>JBFFDV010000269.1:0-3702 GCA_041559215.1 Anaerolineae bacterium
GGGGTGGGTGGGCCGGGTGTGGCTGTCGCTGTGGGCTCAGGTGAGGCTTCGGGTGTCACAGTAGGTGTCTCAGCAACTGGAGATGCCTCCATAGTAGGAGAGGCCTCAACAGTGGGAGAGGCCATGGCGATCTCTGTTTCCAGTTGCACGGTATTGACCATCGTTCTGAAGATGGGCCACGAGACCTGCTCCCAAGTCTCTGTAGGCCCAATGGCCCAGATGCCGTACCAATTGGAATCCTTCACGGTAGCCGCTATGTAGATCGTAGTAGGAGCCTGTAATCCCGTTATTTCACCTTTCACTGTGGCCCACTCCAATCCAGCCAAGGAGACGATTTCCACCCCTTCCAACTCAGATCCGAGAGGGAGGTTTATCAGTTGACGGGCTTTGATCAAGGCCCCCATGTTATCCATTCCCTCCTCCTCGGTGGTCAGAGGCAGCGAGCTTATGAAGAAGATGTTACCTCTGAGAGAGTCTATATCTTCCTCTCTTTCAGCGAAGATCGTCTGAAGCTCTTCCTCTCTCGCAAACCAGGTACTAGGATACAGGAGGGAGAAGTTCAAGTCACTTCTGCTGTAGGAGGCGAAGGACATCTCGGGCGGTAGCGCGCCCCCACATTCCAGCAAGCCCGCCTGGGCGCTCTCCAGGTCAGGATCAAGAGCCAGGGCTTGCTGGAACTCGGGAATGGCTTGGTCACAGTTTCCGAGTTGCAAGTAGGCTTCTCCCAACCTGGCGTAGGCTTCGGCGTTCTGTGGTTCCACACTGACCGCCATTTGGTATTGTGCAATAGCCTCTTCATAGCGGCCGGTGGTAAAGAACTCATCGCCGGTCCTAATGTGTTCGTAGGCAGAAAGACCTGACGTCGGCGAAGGTTCAAAGGTGGTGATAGGTCCGGGCGCCGTGGGTGTCCTTCCAAGGAGATTGGCTACGAAGGAACTAAATGGTCTGTCGGGGAAGAAGGTATCCAAGATGAGAGGGGACGCTGCACCAATGATGCAGCATAGAGCGACCAGCCCCACAATCAGCGGTATGAGAAATCGCGGGGTTTTCCGCCCAGTTGACGCCACAGGCACTGCCGCTGCCGGCTCGACGGGAGCAGATGGCGGAACTGTCTTGGGCGGTGGCGCCTCGGTGATAGGATATATCTCTTCTTCAGGGCGTGATGCTTGAACCCACTGGGTTCCGTCATAGTAATACCATTGACCTGTCTGCGCCCCTATCATCCAATATCGGCCTTCCCCGTCCATAATATACAGTTCTCGAAGTTCGGCCTCAAACTCCTCTTCGCTTATCACGCCAGCATCTAGTTTGTTCTTCAGTTCCTGAAATCTCTTTTCGACCTCACCGAAGTCCATAGAATCCCTCCTTGTTCGCCTGTAATAGTGACCCTGGCATTGGTCACAATAGCGACTTTTCGGACCGTTAGTCTCTTGAGAGCATGAAGACCCAAGTTTCGCTTTGTGGACTGATGGCTGGATCCATCGGACCGGCGGGGGTCTCTCCTCTCAGAGCTCTTGCCGTAACGCTCCAGTAGAACTTATCGTCAACGGCCTCGCCACGAAACCACGAGGGAAAGATCCATGTAGTGTCTTGCAAGTAGTGTCCCCAACGCTTGTTGCAGTTGTTCCAGCAAATCTGCACATCATAGTATTCGTCCTCAGCCAGTCTGCCGACCGATTCCCATTTTAGAACAGCATCATAGCCTGGGCCGAATATCGCACCATCCATCGGTTCCACAAGAATGGGCGGACTGTATTTCATCTGGGGCGTCGGTATCGTAGTGGCTGTGGGCTGAGGCGCACTGGTCGCCCCGGGAGTGGGGGTATCTGTAGGTGCAAGTGAGGGTGTAGGTGAAGTCTCCTCCTCTGTAGTGGTCGGTAGTGGTGTGGCGATGCCTCTGGTCCGGACCGGCGAGGTCGTAGCAGTGCTGACCTCAGAGGCAGGGATAGATTCAACTGCGGGCACCTGAGTCATCTCCAGGGTCGGGGTGTCCTCGGCAGGGCTGGTCACGACGGACAGCCTTCCGAGTTGGTAGGATGCCAGGGCAACCACTACTAAGCAGAGAAGGAATAGGAGACCGGCTAATCCTACGACAACGCGGTTATCATAGTCCCACTTTCCACTCGATGGCGATGCTTTCTGTTCCATTCCTGGGGGTCTGACCTCTTGCCTCACGGATTCCAATGTTGGTGGGGGAGATTCCTGTACCCAGTCACCATCGTCGTACCGGTACCATTTCTCTGTTTTGGCGCCAATAGTCCAATAGTTTCCTTCATCATCTTGGAAGAATAGCTCTTTTACCTCTGCTTGGAACTCCTCCTCGTTGATGGTTCCAACTTCAAAGCTACGCTTCAATTCGTGGAATAGCTTCTCTACTTCCTCAGTTTTCATGCGTCCTCCTTGCTCTTATCTGCTCGTAGCGGCTCCAATTCTAGCACAAATGCCATAACTGAGCAAGCTGGGGCCAAAGCCCAGCGTTACGCAGCAAGAGCCCGGGGGGCGCCAGGGGTGTCCGCTCGCCGTTCATTCTCCCTTACATGTTGGGGCTTGCGCAGCGATTGGGCCCAAGCCCGAAGCTGGGATACGCCGCTTGAAATTGGACAGTGGATATGGTAGAATTGGCACGAGGCGAGGACCGGTGTATGCATTTTGATGTTCTGACCCTGTTTCCTGAGATGTTTGAGAGCCCTCTCAGGGAAAGCATTCTCAAGAGGGCCCTTGAGCAGGGTCTGATCTCCATTGCCATCCACAATATCCGAGATTATGCCCCGGGCAAACACCGCGTTACCGATGATGACCCTTACGGTGGAGGAGGAGGCATGGTCATGAAACCTGAACCCTTTTTCCAGGCTGTGGAGGCGATACTGGGGGACAATCCTCCCTTCTCAATACCGATTATCCTGCTCAGCCCTCAAGGACGGCCCTTCACCCAAGAGGTAGCTTGGGAGCTAGTAACCTATCCTCGTGTCCTGCTTCTTTGCGGTCGTTATGAGGGGGTGGACGAAAGGGTACGCCAGTTCTTGGCCAATCACGAGATCTCTGTTGGCGACTACGTATTGACAGGGGGTGAAATCCCGGCCCTGGTGATCGTGGACGCTGTGACGCGGCTTGTTCCTGGAGTCTTGGGTGATCCCAAAGCGGTCATCAGGGACTCTTATGCACAAGGCCTCCTAGAACATCCCCAATACACGCGACCACCGGTGTACCGGGGCTATGCTGTTCCCCAGGTGCTTCTCTCCGGCAATCACAGTGAGATAGCTCTTTGGCGGAGGAGAGAGGCACTGCGTCGCACTTACGAACGCCGTCCCGACCTTCTTGAGGAGGCCCAATTAACAAAGGAGGATCTGGCCTTTCTGCGGTCCTTACATCAGAACAGGGATTGAATGACGGATGGCTGGAAGGCGGCTAATCGTCATTATTGTGATCATCTTTGCCGTAACTACTGGGTGCGGCAACGCTGTAACTACTCCTCTTGTGACCCCAACTCTTCCGGCCGAGACCACTGTCGTTCCGAAGCCCTCACCCACGTCGCGCCCCTCTTTGGCATTCGAAGTCTCGGGGATGAATTTCTACGAGGATCCCGTCGGCAGCTTGCGCTTCCTGCTGGAGGTGAGTAACATGAACGACTTTGATGTGGAGAACGTCAAAGCCACAGTTTTTCTGTACGATGCTAAGGGGCAGACAATACACTCTGAGGCTGGA
>JBFFDV010000270.1:0-3692 GCA_041559215.1 Anaerolineae bacterium
ACCTGTTGGGCCAAACGGGGCCCTTCAGGGGTCAAGCTTACGTTGATCAATCGCACCTCACGCTCCATAAGGTGATGAAGGACAACCTTCGCTTGGGGGATCATCTCTGCGGCCACACCTGGATCGTAATCGTGAGAGACCAACACGACCGACCCTGCTGGAAGATTTTGGATGGTGTCATACATCGCTATGGTCGAACCGGTTACGCGCATATTGGCCGCTGCCCAGTTACTTCCCAATAAGATCGGCACAGCAACGGATATGACGATGATCAGATAGATGAGCCAGCGAATGGTAGCCGCGGCTAATGTCTCGACGCGTCGTGGTTGGAGGATCTCAACTCTTGCTCGCGCTGGTTCGCCGACCACTCTCTCGAAGACATGGGCGCGCTCTACCTCAAGGGTCGAGAGGGAGAAAGGCGACAAGGGCCTGGCCCGTCGAGGAATGGCCAAGATAGGTTCGATATTTAGAGCCCCCCTGATACCCTTGAGGAGGCCTGTTGCCTCCACTGGGCCAGAGGGCTCGTCTGACGCGGCAATATCGTCCTCCTCGCCAGGCCGCAGAGACTCAAGCCAGGAAGGGATTTCCGCACGAGCTATGTCCTCATCCTCGACTACTGGAGCCGCTGCAGACAACATCTCCTCAAACTCGGGGGGGATTTCAAGCCATTCAGGGAGTTGAGCCCGAGCGAGGCGTGTTCCCTCCTCCGTCGCCCCCTCTTCAGCAGGGACCTCTCTTAGTTTTTCCAACCAAGGAGGCGTAGGTTCCTCAAGCTCATCCTCAGATTCGGCAGTGAGCTGCTCAATCTCCTCTGCCTCGGCAACCTCCTCCGCCTCGAGAGCGGCTTCTTCTCCCTCGAAGCCCTCACCCATGGGAGCTTCCTCCTCAACGAACTCAGACTCTTCCTCAGAGGGTGGACCAGCCACAGGCACCAGCCGAGCTCCGCATTCACTGCAAATAGTACTCTCTGGCGGATTCTCAGCACTGCACATGGGGCACGCTAACTCGTTGACTGCGTCAAGAGGCTGCCCGCAACTGGCGCAGAACTTGCTTTCCTCTCTATTGGAGACTCCGCAGTGGGGACACTCGATCATTTATCACTGCCCCCCTCACCGCTGTATGGGCGATCGAAACCCATCAGCACTCGCACTCCGGTAGCAATGGTTCCCAAAGCCACACCGATGATAATGCCCCGCACCCCAGCTGTACCAGGCACATCCAGTATCCAGTCCTTGGCTGCGGGAAGGAAATCGCTGAGGTATCTCCCAATAGGAACCTGGCCCAGAAGCACCACGATTACCGCCAGGATAAACGCGATAGATTCCAGGCTCCGCAGGCGAAAAGCTCGATACGCCGCTGTGGCTACATAGAAAGCCAGCAAGGAGAAGGTGGCCGCCTGAAGGGGAAATTGAACGTTATCGAAGATCCATTCCACAACATCGGTCTCAGGGCCCGATATTCCGCCCAGCAACACGATCAGAGCGATCCCCACCAGAAATATGCTATATGGCCAACCGTCCTCACGCCTCCTGATCCTCTTGAAATGGACTATCAAGACGTTCAACAGTCCCAAAAGCAAAGCGAAGGCCACAACGATGACCGCCGAATCAACGAAGAACCCCCCCAGCGCGTTGATATGGCTTTCATCGAAGAAGAAGTCTATCAGCATGAGAAACCCAATAGCCAAGGCTATGGCCATGGGAATCGTTCGCTTCAGGGCTATCGCAATAGCATTGACGATCCTTCTCATTTAGACACCCTCTTGGGGGGATCAACCAGACTTCAAATCTGGATCAGAGAAGAGGACAGTTCTCTCTGCAATTCTGACATAGCCATCAAGCTAGAGTCCTCACCAACACACCTATCACAATCGTAATTATTATCGCGGTTCGCAACCAGTCTTGGGCTGTCAAACTGGCGATATGACTGGTCTTGTTAAGCAGATAGGCCCCGGCAGCGAATATCTCCTCACCTATCAGAGAATGATCCATGGATGCATAGATGAAAGGCAGGATTTGAGCCGAGGCGGTTCCACCCACCTGATCGATTCCCCTTCGCGCACCGACTTCACTCATCAGCAAAACCTCGTCACCAAAGCTGCCAACCATGATATTGGCTGCCACCTCACCGTGGTCCAAGACATCCGTCACCCCTGCGGCATAAGCCACATTATCGGGGGAGATGAAACGCACACAGGAGGGATCGTACTCCTCAAGATAGCCATGCAGGGCATAACTATTCCGTACCACATCTTGGGCCACGGGCAAAAGCGAGGGATCGGATACGGTAATGATCGGTTTCAAACCGGAAAGAGCCGCCTGAAAGGCGACATGCTCCAAAACCGTGAGCCCGGCTAGAGTCTCTGCCGTGACCTCCGTGCCTATGCCCCCTGTACCCATGGACATATGCAGTGAGCGACCGCTTTCTGTTGCCTCTCCCACATATCTACTCAAAGCGTCATAGCCAGGAATGGAGCGCAAAACGGGCTTACGTCCTTCCCTTATTCTACGATTGAGGATGAGCAAAAGCGGGAAAAAGGACAACAGCAACACAAACATCAGCGCTTGCTGCTGACCTATGCCCAGGTTATTGAGAATCGTAGTTATTGTCTCCAAGCCCTGTCCCTTTCAAAACGGAATAGCTCATTGCAACACATCAGGCTCGTGGTGCAACTGCTCTAAGCGATAGATGATGCGCTCTACGCTGCCTCTATCCTCAAGGAGTAGACTGTATTCTTCCAGGGAAACGTCACCGACAAAGAGCGTCAAAAGGGGCTGGAAAACAAGAAGCGTCTGACTGGCTATGAAGCCAAGGGGTTTATGGGCCTCCAACAGAGCGATGGCCGGGGTGGCTAACCCCCAGCGATCTAGTCGCTGTGCCAGGCTGTCAACCAACTCTTCTTGGCGGTCAACGCTCAGTCTCATCTCTCCCATCCCCCTTCGCTGTTGCCTTTTAGTATAATACATCTGCTGGCTGTTGTCTACCCCTGCAAACTACGAGCTTGCGCAGCAATTAGGCACAAGCCCCAATATACAGGGATATTAAAGGTACGAGGGGATACCCTTCGATGAACAGAACTCAGGGCAGGCCCCTCGTGCTCCCCGGGCTTTTGCTGCGCAACGCCACTACCCCACACAGGGTGCAATAGGGCTTTGAACCTCCCCGAGAGAGACTCGGCCAGCAATCTGGACAAAACGGGGGATATTCCCCCAATTCAAGGCTCCCCAGTCATGACATGAAGCCTGTCAGAGTGAGTGAAACATAGGTTCTAATGTATAAGTATATCACGCTTTGTTCAATAACACAAGCAAGTGCATCTGAGGCTGGGGAATGTTCGACTTGACACGCAATCAGGTCCCCGTAGATAATCTTCGGCAGCAGGTATCAATCTGCGGAACACCGTTCCATGTCTGGCGCACTCCGCTCGCGGGACCCGGAAAGCGCGGGACACACATCTGCAGCTACTCCTCATGCCGTTCCCACAGGGATATCACAGACGGACGCAAGTCCCCCCATCGACCACAGGCCAACTGGGATCACCAAGAGAGCGACCTTACTGCGGCAGACACTAAGACCACGAGCTAGGGAGGATTCCTGGGATGATTATCGATTCTCACACCCATGTGGACAAGCGTGGATGGTACGACCCGCCGGAAACCATCATCCGTCTCATGGATGAAGCGGGGATAGAT
>JBFFDV010000271.1:0-3659 GCA_041559215.1 Anaerolineae bacterium
TGTTCAGAAATGACGGCAAAGTCCACCGACATGAACAAATAGCATCATTCTGATTCAATTCAGACCTTATCAACACCAGGTTAAGACCTGATTTTGACCCGGAGCCATTATGATGAGGCGGAGATACAAGCCCCTGAGGCGCGCTGACCGGTTTCCTCGGAGGTTGGCGGGTTTTCCGCAACACACCCAGAGGGTTTGTGCAGCAATTAGCCGCAAGTCCCGCTATACAGAGATATGAAGGACATGAGGGGACATCTCAGCGAAGGTCCCTGCTGCTCTCCGGGGTTTTGCTGCGCTCTGCAGCATTGCGCAGTGCTTGACACGAGACAGGAAGTGTGCTATAGTGACATCACACTTCTACCCATCAGATACCAACAGAGGAGGCGAATGCTAATGGCATAATTGAACACGATGTCGAACGATGCGAAGGTAACTCTTGTATATCTGAAGGAGGAAAATGACAATGAATAGGAAGCTTTCCATCTTAAGAGTCGTGGGTGCGGTTGTGTTGATCTCGCTGGTGTTGGCGGCTTGCGCTCCTGCACCGCCTAAGGCTGAGCGCCCCATTAAAGTGGGTATAGTAGACGCCTACAGCGGCCCGGCGGCAGTATACTGCGAGGATGCCCTCAGGGGCTTCGAACTGGCCCTGGGGGAGATCAACGAGGAAGGCGTTCTGGGGACGACGATCGAGTTCACCACTCGTGACACCAAGTTCGAGGTGGACACTGGCCTGGCCATGGCGAAGGAGCTGGTAATGATGGAGGAGGTGGACCTCCTCGTGGGCACCATTAGTAGTGGTGTCGCCCTGGCCGTCTCTGAGTACGCCAAAGAGGAACAGACACCCCTCATAGTCTGGATCTCGAAGAGCGAGAACATAACTGGGGCGCAGGGGCACCGGTACGTCTTCTCCACCGGTGAGAACACCTATATGGCTGGCAAAGCCGGCGGCACTGCTCTTTCGCAGCAGCCGTACACCAAATACTGGATCGGTGGGGATGACTACGAATACGGACATGCCATAGCTGACGCCGCCTGGCGCAATTTGCAGGCACTAAAGCCTGATGTAGAGCTACTAGGGGAATCGTGGTGGACCGTAGGTGAGCCCGATCTTCTCCCCTATCTTACCTCTATCGAGGCAGCTGAACCTGACGCGGTTATCTTTGCCACCGGCGGTGCCAGCATGGCCAATATCATGAAGTCAATCCACGCAACCGGCATGGCTGAGAGAATGCCAATTTGGATTCACACCGCAACGGACCATGCTGTGCTCAGTCGGCTGGGTGAGGAAGCTCCTGTTGGTGTGATGGGCACGATGGATTACCTCTTCTACTACCCTGAGACTGAGGAGCATAGGGCATTCGTCGAGGCCTTTGAAGAAGCTTATGGAGCCCCTCCTGGTTTTCCCGCTTTTCACGGTTATATGACAGCCCATTTCATCGCTGAGGCCTTCAGGAAGGCGGGTACCCTGGACGGAGAGGCTTTCATTGATGCTCTCGAGGGTCTGACGATAGACACCCCTGTAGGCGAGGTAGAGATGCGAGCCTGTGACCATCAAGCCGTGCTGCCCATATACATGGGTGTGACCGCGCAGACGCCGGATTACGACTTCCTGATCGCTACCGATATAGTGACCGTACCCGGCGCGGACGCAATGCCTACATGCGAGGAGATTGAGGCAGCCCGCGGGGAGTGATAATCTCCAAAGGCCAAACAATTGTCAGGGTGCCTTAGAACTGTAGGTGAATCACGCCTGAACTGGTAGCCGGGGGCTGCCGGCCCCCGGCTACTATTCTATGTCTTACAAGAAGGAAGGCCGTACTATGGAGCTCCTGCAAAACCTCGACCTCGCTGCGATAGCGACTCAATTCCTGGTTGGCCTCAGCCGGGCAATGATCTTGTTTATGGTTTCCGCTGGGCTAAGCTTCATTCTCGGAGTACTCAGGGTCCCTAACGTCGCCCACGGGTCACTGTACATGATAGGAGCATTCTCAGCCTATACTACCTTTACCCTACTTGGCAGCAGCTCTGCCAGTTTTTGGCTGGCTTTGATCGTGGCTCCTTTAGTGGTAG
This sequence comes from Anaerolineae bacterium, assembly GCA_041559215.1. Classification (GTDB taxonomy): domain Bacteria; phylum Chloroflexota; class Anaerolineae; order UBA7937; family B3-Chlor; genus JBFFDV01. The sequence goes on from JBFFDV010000271.1 coordinate 2,071, forward strand.
CCTTGGTAGGCTTGATAGTGGAGCGAGGGCTGTTCTGCCATCTCTATGAGAGAGAGCACTTGATGCTCCTCCTGTTCACCTTCGGTTTGATGCTCATCCTTGGCGACTTGGTGAAGCTAACCTGGGGCCCAGCCTACAGATCCATCGTACCACCCGAGTTCCTTAAGGGCGCAATTTCAATATTCGGCTCATCGTTCCCCCGCTACAATCTATTTGTTCTCCTCGTTGGCCCCGTGGTCGCCGTCGGCCTATGGCTATTTGCGAATAAAACCAAGATAGGCAAGATTTCTCGGGCAGCAGCGGTTGATAGGGAGATGGTGGGTGCACTGGGCATAAATGTAAGCTGGGTATTTGCGGCGGCGTTTGTGATCGGCTGTTGTCTTGCCGGGCTGGGCGGGGCCCTGGTCGCCCCTACGATAAGTATCACACTGGGGATGGATCACAACATAATCATGCCAGCCTTTCTCATCGTAACCATTGGAGGATTGGGCAACATGTGGGGTGCTCTGGTCGGCTCTCTCATCTTTGGTGTGACGCAGTCCCTTGGTGTACTGTTCTTGCCACAGTTCGCCATAGTTTTTCCTTACGCCGCGGTGGTGATCGTGCTACTCATACGGCCTACAGGGCTCCTCAAATCAGTCTGGTAGGGAGGCTGCAATTTGCGCAGGGGAATCGTTGATCGGAGATGGCTTTGGCCGGCGGTGGCTATTCTGGTCGTCCTGCTCATTCTGCCCCCGCTCGTGCCCAGGTTCTACGTTTATATACTTGGTCTGATTTTCGTCACAGCCTTATTAGCCATGAGCCTCAACCTGGCCATTGGGTACGGGGGGCTGTTTCAGTTTCACCACGGGGTTTTCTACGGGGTAGGGGCCTACACGTTCGCCCTGATGCTGACCAAGACCTCCCTGCCTGCGTGGGTTGGCTTCATTGTCGGACCAATAGTGGCGATGGTGGTGGGCCTGCTCATCGGCTGGTTTTGTATCAGGCTGACCAGGCTGTACTTTGGCATGCTTCAGATCTCCTTGGGGTCTCTGATCTGGGCGATCGTCTTCCGCTGGTATGATTTTACCGGCGGCGATGATGGCATACATGGCATTCCTACACCGTCAATCCTGCGTCCCTTGAACAACTCTTACTACTTCATATTGCTGGTCGTTGCGATCTGCGTGGCGGCTCTGTACATCATTGTGAAATCCCCCTTTGGGGCCACTCTGCAGGCGATCAGAGACAACCCCGAGCGGTGTGCAGCAGTAGGCATCAATGTGAGGCGCCATCAACTCATGGCCATAGTGATCGCCACCTTCTTCGCTGGAATCGCCGGCGTCCTTTGGGTGGTGGTGGAGCGTTCGGTTTTTCCCGACCTGTTGTTCTGGGTTTTGTCCCTCGAGGTATTCATCATGTGCCTTTTGGGCGGCTGGTTTACCTTCGCCGGACCGATGCTGGGGGCGGCAATGATAGTGTCGCTGCGAACTTTTGTCGGTATCTATACCGAGTACTGGACTTTGATCCTGGGAGTTGTGCTGATCCTGTTGATTTTCTTCCTGCCAGAGGGAGTAATGGGCTTCTTCCTAGGGAGGATCAAACCTCAA
>JBFFDV010000272.1:0-3638 GCA_041559215.1 Anaerolineae bacterium
CATCGCATTCTTCGGCGGCGTGGTCCCCAGCCACGTGGGATAAACATTGACGTAGGCATGTAACTGCAATCCAGCAGCATGTGCCTCTTCAATAGCCAGGGCGAGGGGATCCCAGCCCGGGTAGCGGCCCAGCGTACCTGTAAGCCGGTCTGCCCATGGCTCGTAGGTGGAGAAGTAGTAGGAATCACCCTGGCCGCGAACTTGAAAGAGAAGGATATTGAAGTTGGCCGAGGCTGCCCTCTGTACTATCGTTCGCACATCAGCCTGCGTCTTGTATGACCAACGAGGAACCCAAAGAGCACGAGCTTCAACAGCAGGAAGGGCTGCCTGTTCCACACTAGGTAAGGTTTCGGTCAGAGATGGTTCCTCGACGGGGGTGTATGCAGGCTCATCAGCTGGACGGTCCGGGAAGGGGAAAACGGCGGGATCCATGTCTGCCGCTACGAAAAACTCTTGCTCAGGTGCTCTCTTCCTCACAGTTGCGGCAAAAAAGCCGAGCACTAAGGCCAGCAAGACGAGCCCCGCCCCGACGATGAACTTCACCCTACGCCGCATTTATTGGCGCTTCTCCTTCCTGGATTCGGGTATTTGTGAGTCCAGCTTTGGACCCCGCAGGATGACGAGAAGAGACAGTGCCGTGTACGACCCTCTTCCAGCTAGTTCAGAAAAGGTTTCAAGTTCCGACTACGGCTCGGATGCCGAAGGCGTCGAAGAGCCTGAGCCTGGATTTGCCGGATACGTTCACGGGTCAACCCCAGCTTCTCCCCCACCTGCTCCAGGGTGTAGTCCTCCCCATCCTCAAGGCCATAGCGCAGCCGCAGGACACGGGCCTCGCGGGGCGTGAGGGAAGCCAAGACATCGTCCATGCGCTCTCCCAACAATGTGTGAGAAGCCAAGGAGGAAGGGGTAGGAGTGACATCATCCTCAATGAACTCTGCCAGGGTGCTCTCCTCCTCCTCACCCACCGGCGTCTCGAGGGAAAGAGGCTGCCCTCCCAGGCTGATCAGCTCATCTACCCGCTCGACGGGTATATCTAACTCGTCAGCCAGTTCTTCATCGCTCGGTTCTCGCCCCAGCTCCTGCATCAGCCGCTTCCCAACTCGATTAAGCCTATTCAACTCATCAACTATGTGCGCGGGCAGGCGGATGGTACGCCCTTGATCGGCCACAGCCCTCAGGATAGCCTGACGGATCCACCAGGTAGCATAGGTGCTAAAACGATGCCCTTTCTCTGGATCGAACCTTTCCACAGCCTTAATCAAGCCCAGATTGCCCTCCTGGATTAGATCAGAAAGGGGTAAACCACGCCGCAGATACCTACGGGCGATGCTGATCACCAGACGGGAATTAGCCTCGATCAGGCGTCGGTAAGCCTTATCCCCTAGCTCGATCTCTTTCTGCAGTCGCTGCCTTTCTTGAGGATCAGAGCCGTTATTCGCCAACAACTCGCGAGCAGCCTCGCCTCTTCTCCAAGCGCGGGTCAATTCCACCTCATCCTGTGCGCTCAGAAGAGGAATAGTACCTACCTCTTTCATGTATAGGCTGATGACATCATCGCTCGCTATCCCTTTAAACGATGGACCTTCTTCCTTCTCCTCGATTTCCAAATCGAGTTCGGTAGGAAGGAGTGAAGTGTCTTCCAATTCCAACTCTTTGACTACCATAACTCTCCTCTGTGACTAATATAACCTTGTAACAGCCGTCTTTACAGACAACTGAATCAAGCAACTATAGAAAAACCAAACAATTCCGCCAAGGTCTCCAAAAAAGCTAGTCGGCAGCTTGATGGGAATTCTCGCAATGGATTTGGTAGAACGAAGGCAGAAACCTATCCACTTGCTCCCTCTCCAGCCTATAGTAGACGTGGAGACCCTGTTTCCTGGAGGCGACCAATCCCGCGTTTTCCAGCACCCTGTAGTGATGAGACATAGCAGATCTGCTTAGTTGGAAAGCACACTCAAATTCGCCACATCCCATTTCTTCAGAGATGAACAACATCTTGATTATCTCGTAGCGAGTAGGATCGGAAAGAGCTTTGAATATCTTGATCGCCTCCTGCGAGAAATCGGAAACCATAGACCCTCTTACATAAGTATTTCTAAAATTTTAAAAGTGTTTAAATAGCATGAACATAATAACACAAAACGAAACATTTGTCAAGTCGCCATAAAAATCGAGAGAGCCAACAGGCACATTTCTGCGACGCCAAGAAGCTCTTTTCTCCTCTTTTCTCATTTTTTTGCATTGTTAGTCTACAAACAAAACAAAAACGGCGTTGGAGAGGTTCCAATCGCCGCTTCTTGCCCTCAGCCAACACTTAGTCTAGTAGATATATTTGCGCCACACCTCGTTACCCTGCAGCTTCCCCAAAAGTACAATGGCGGCGTAGCGGGGAGGCCCAGGTGCAGTCAGCAACGTCATCCCCGCTTCCTGGATAGTTCGATCTCTCTTCCGCTGGTTGCAAGGAATGCAGGCAGCAACCACGTTCTCCCACGAATGTTCCCCACCGCGCGAGCGGGGCAGAACATGATCCAAAGTGAGTTGTCCCTTAACTGGCTGAGCGCCGCAATACTGACAGGTGTATTGGTCTCGTGCCAATACCGTGCGCCTGGTAAGCGGCATCAAACGGCGATGAGGAACGCGCACATAATAGACCAGTCGGATCACCAAAGGCATGTCCAGAGCCAGCCTCTCAGAGCGTATCTTGGCCCGAGCTGCCTCTATAACCTCGGCCTTCTCCTTCAGGAGCAACACTATGGCCCGCCGCAGCGAGACTACGTTGAGAGGCTCAAAGGTGGCGTTGAGCACTAACACGCCTCCCGAGAGCCTACTTCCCCTACTAGCGAAAGCCCTCACCTCCTTGATACAAAAAACGGGCGAGAACGGCGCCCCGTCCCTTGGCACAAAACAGGGGAGGCAGGATTTGAACCCGCAACCTACGGTTTTGGAGACCGTTGCTCTGCCAGCTTGAGCTACTCCCCTTGATCTTCCCGCACCCGGTGAAGCCAGCGGCCCCTATGCTACCGGTGAGCTGGGCAGGACTCGCACCTGCGACCAAGTCGCCAGGTCGACTCTCCAAAGTAAATAATAGCATAATTAAGGATACAATGTCAAGAAAGCAAATCTGCTCATCCAGACCTGGCACAGATTAGTCCATTGTCCTCATCACTAGGTGCAGGTATAATATGGCCAAGGGAAGGAATTATGTACAGCCTCGATGATACCATCGCTGCCATATCCACTCCCATCGGCGAGGGAGGCATCGGCATCGTCAAGATGAGCGGCCCGGAGGCGCTGCCTATCTTGCAGAAGATTTTCGTGCCCAGCAAGGGAACGGGCCAGCTTGTCTCTCATCATCTGCATCATGGTCACATCGTGGAGCCCGACACCGAAGAGACTGTGGACGAAGTGCTGGTGTCCTACATGAAGGCTCCCCATACCTATACTCGCCAGGATGTGGCGGAGATCAACTGTCACGGGGGTATCGTGCCGCTACGGCGGGTCCTGGAGTTGACTCTGCGCCAGGGCGCGCGCTTGGCCAGCCCCGGCGAGATGACCCTGCGCGCCTTCGTCCTCGGGCGCCTAGACCTGGCGCAGGCGGAGGCGGTGCTTGATGTGGTGCGAGCCAAGACGGAGGC
>JBFFDV010000273.1:0-3623 GCA_041559215.1 Anaerolineae bacterium
CCCACCACGGGCTCGAACTCCGGCAATACGATAGAGGCTCGGGGCGCTATCTCGTGGATCACTCCCGTTATGGTATCGATGAGAAGTGGACCCTTGGCCTTGAAGATGCTGCCTCCCAGGACCACCTCCACATCCTTGTCCTCCAGCGATAGCCTGCGGATAAGGGTTCGAGCGGTGACCCCCACCTCCAGGCCGACTTCTCTGACCAGATGGCAGGCTACCTCATCACCGGCATAGGCTGCCTCGAAAAGGAAGGGCACCAGTCCTAGGATTTGATCCTGCTCGATTTGGTCGTGATACAGCATTCGCAACAAGACTTCCACGGATGGTACGCCCAAGGCCTCAAGGACCATCTCAGAAAGCACCGTTGGTTTGCCCCGGCCGTCCCAGGCGCGCATGACCAGGCGTATCATTTGCTGGCTGATCTCTTCGCCTCCGCCCCAATCGCCAGAGATGTGGCCCAAGCCAGGGAGGATGATCTCCCGCCCGTCGGGAGCACGACCAGCCGCATTGGTGCCCGTGCCGCAGATGACTACCACGCCCCAAGGCCGGGAGAGACCGGAGCGCAAGGCGGCCATAGTATCATTCTTCACCACGGCCTGCTGACAGACGCCAAGCTCTTCGATCCTTTGAGTGAGCATGGCATAGTCTTCGGGCAAGTCAGCGCCTGCCAGGCAGAACATGCCCAGTTGAACCTCCTGGGCAGAGGCCTGCGCTTGAGCGAGGGCCTCCCCAACGGAATGAGCGATCTCGCCCAGTGCTGCGTCAAGGCCACAGACCTGATGGTTACTCCCGCCACCACGGCCAAAGCCCAGTACGTGGCCATCTTCGCTCCCCACCAGACAAAGCGTCTTGGAAGCCCCTCCGTCCACACCCAGCACGCAGTTCATGCCACCCCCCAGAACTTCACAGCCAGAGAACCATCACGCTCCATTTCCCTTCACCCCTCGAAGAACTGAGGGAGGTACTCCCTATTTGCTTCCAAGATACTGTTCAACAGCGCCTTCGCCACCCCGAAACTGGGCACCAAAGGGTGGGTGACCAGTGCCTGTAGAGCGGTCCAGCGGTCGCCGGTCACCGCAGCCTCAATAGTCAGTTCCTCATAAGCTTTGACAGAGTGTACCAAGCCTCTAGCCAGAATCGGCAGGCGGCCAACGGTCAAGGGGATCGGGCCCGCTGCTCCTACCAGACAAGGCACCTCAACCACCGCACCCTCGGGCATGTCCGCTAGGGCGCCTCTATTGCGGCAGTTGACTATGTGCACCTCATTCTTATTGCCGACGATGGCGGCTATAAGAGACACCGCGGCAGTGGAGTATAGCGCCCCTCCTCGCTTTTCCAGTTCTTTGGGCTTGCTGATGAGTTGGGGGTCGGCGTACATGGCCAGGAGCTTTTCCTCTATCTCCTGTACCTGTTCGCCACGAGTCTTGTCCGCCTTTTTCTGCTCCTCTAATACCTCATCGTGATGGTAATAATAACGCAGATAGTAGCACGGGAGCATGCCCAACATCTCTATGAGCTCCGGGCTGAAGGGAGAATGACCTCCCGCAGCCTGGCTCGCCTCCTCAATCGCCTTGGCTAACACAACCTCGGTCACCTCTTGCCCGTCCAGATATGCCCCCTTCATCCAACTCAGATGGTTAAGCCCCACATAGTCGAGACTGATCCTCCCCGGTGGAACGCCCAGATAGCCAGCCACCTGGTATATCATGTTGATAGGCAGGTTGCACAGTCCGATCACCCGCACCTTGCTGCGCTTGACGAGAGCTTCCGTAATCAAGCCGGAGGGGTTGGTGAAGTTGATCAACCACGCCTGGGGACATAGCCTCGCCATATCTGCGGCGATACTCAACATGACCGGGATAGTGCGCAAAGCTTTGGCGAAGCCCCCGGGTCCCGTCGTCTCTTGCCCCACTACCCCGAAGGGCGGGGGAATCTTCTCATCTATCACCCGCTGGGCATTGCCACCTACGCGGATCTGGCTGATCACATAGTCTGCTCTCGCCAAGGCCTGTGTGCGCTCGGTAGATAGAACGAGCTCGATCGGCGAACCCGCTGCCCTGATCATGCGCTCGGCGAAACCTCCCACCACTCTCAATCTATCCTGGTCTATGTCCATCAAAGCGACCGTGGCAAGCCCCAATTCCGCCTGCTTATCGATGAAGCCTTCTATCAATTCCGGGGTGTAAGTGCTACCTCCCCCGATCACGCAAATCTTGAGCTCTCTGGCCATCAGGTCTCTACCTCCTTATCATCAGGCCGGGATGCGCCCTGATCTCCCCGCAACCTCAATAACCTACAGCGCATCTATGGACTCTCCTCCCCCGCGCGAAGGCGCAAGCAGGAACAACAGCAGGGCGAAGGTGGCAGCCAAACCGCAGAACCGGAACAGATTCATCACCCCTACCCGATCATACATATATCCACCCAGCACTCCACCCACTATGCCCGCCAGCCCTAAGGCTGTCCCGGAGAACAGCGCCTGAGCGGTGGCCCCCAATCCTTCGGGAGCACGCTGCCGCGTATATACTACTCCAGCCACGTAATAAGCGCCAAAAGAAAGCCCATGCAACAACTGTACTAACAAGATCATTTGCAGAGAGGTGATTTGAGAGTACAGGAACCACCGCAAGGCGTACACCGAAAAGCCAATCAAGAGAAGACCTCGCGCAGCTAGCCTTCGCATGAGGGCTCCAGAGAGGAACATCACCGGCACCTCGCTCAGCGCGGCGATGGCCCATGATAGGCCTACCAGGCCTTCGCTGGCTCCTAAGCCATCGAGATAAAGAGCGAAGAAATTGTTTGCCGCCGCCACTGTCGCGGAGAGCAGGAAAACGCTGACCAGAAACAGCACGAAAACACGATCAGCTAGCAGGATACCAAGACCTCGTAGCCTCGGCCCTCGCCACTGCTGCCCCCTTGCTGGGAGAAATCGGGATAGCGCCAGACTCCCAAACATGAAAAGGGCGTAACCGTAGAACAGCAATCTCAGCCCAGTGCTCTCCATGATCCTTCCCAGAGCCCAGGCAGAGGCGATGAAGCCTATGGTGCCCCATACCCTAAGTTCGCCGTAACTCCGCCGGCTGGCTTCGGCCACTTCCAACGCAGTGCTGTCGATGAGAGGACCGATAGGACCATAGAAGAAGGCGTAGATTAGCGTCACCGGCACCAGCCAGATCATAGCGCCGCTCGCGGACAGTAGAAGTACGGGTATTATGGTCCCCGCCACGGCCAAACTCAGCAGGGTGCGATGCAGATTGAGGGAATCAGCGACGATACCCCAAAGCGGTGAAGCCAACGGCACAACCAGAGCGGGGATTGCTGCAAGAATGCCGATCTGCAGGCCGCTCAAGCCGATCCGTTGATAGTAGAGATTCAAGTAGGGGAAGATGCACCCCACAGCGCCAAAATAGAGGAGATAGAAAACCCGGGTGTAGGTGAGGGCCTTGCTCTTCTCCACAGTTCCTTCCCCCAAAGAGGTGGGCTTGCGCAGCAATTAGGCCCAAGCCGCAACATGTAGAGATTAGTAGAGGACGAGGGGACACCCCTCGTGCTCCCCGGGCTTTTGCTGCGCAACGCCAAGAGGCAACGGCGAGGCTGGCTGATCACTCCATCGCCATGCC
>JBFFDV010000274.1:0-3583 GCA_041559215.1 Anaerolineae bacterium
GAGGTTTGGGTCACGCTCCTAAGAATGGCATTCTAGGCAGATGCACTGAGCCTGACCCCTTGTGGGTCTTGTCCTACAATTTAGGAAGCGCTGCAGGTAGGACAGCCAGCCTGAGAGGTGGAAGATGAAGGTGAGGGATTATCTGCTAAAACTGGAAAGCAACTTGATGGTGGGGGGCGGAAGGTGGGTCGCCGACTTCAACGAATCGTTCTGGGAGCATCCCCTGGGTGATCTGGTTTTCGACATGTTCATCAGCGCGACGATGAGACCTAAGGGGTTCGCTCTCTCCAGATGGGTGTCTTGGCTGAACATCCCCAATTATCATGTCGCCTGCTTCGCCTATTCCCAGGATCCGGAGTTGAAGCACCTGTATGAGATTCTGACTGCCATCTCCAAATTCCTGAGGGAGAAGGAAATCGCCTGGGCGTGGTTGGTGATTCCCCACGAAGGTTCTTTCTCCAGGAAGGCGAGGGCCATGGTGGAAAGCAACGATAGTCGTGAGATTGGCATCGCTCTGGTTGACCTGAGTTGCGGGGAGGTAGTTAGCGCCTCTTCCCACTGGGGCCGGAGGATGACCAGGTTTATCAGGTGCTTCAGATGAAGAGTGGCGCACCTTTGCGAGCGACGAACGTCGCTGTGTCTTCTATCATTTGCTTTCTCGTTCCTTTCATCGCCCGGCGGGCAGCTACCCATCTGATATTGAGGGATATGGCCAACAGAGGGCGAATGCAAGAGCGCCACTTTGGCCAACTGTTCCGTGTGGCCAGTCTGAGTTCGGCGGGCTGAAAACCTCCCGAAGGGTTGGAACCTTCGGGAGGTTCAGGCAGCTGGGGAGAGAGCTTGCACAGCGGTTGCGCACAAGTCCCAAGATATCGGGATATGAAGGGAACGAGGCGACACCCCCAATTCTGTTGCATTAATTCGTTAGGGCGAGCCACTGCTGGGCCCCCTCCCCCAGTCGCTCCGGCACGACTTTACAGGTTCTCTCATGTGCTGGAGGAGGGGGGAAGTGAACTTTCTGTGGGGGACACCCCCACGTCCCCCGCCAGGCCTGCCCTGAGGCCGACGAAGGGTGACTGGCCGCCCCCTGAACCCCCGCTCTGTTCATTTATATGCAACACTACTGGGGGGCACCCTTCGATCCTTCGACTACGCTCAGGACAAGCTTCGCTCAGGGCAGGCCCCTCGTGCTCCCCGGGCTTTTGCTGCGCAACGCCGTGGTTCAGATGAATTTGCCCTTTTGTGACTATTGTGCTAGAATTAGTCAAATATCTACCCGCAGGAACCAGAGCCCAACGCGAAATCCAGGAGATGAAGGTCAAGGATTACCTAATAAAGCTAGAAGATAACCTGATGGCTGGGAGCGGAAGGTGGGTCGCCGACTTCAACGAATCCTTCTGGGAGTATCCCATGGGGGACCTGGTTTTCGACATGTTTATCACCGCGAAGGTGAGGCCCAAGGGGTTGTTCCTCTCCAGGGTGGCGGCTTGGCTGACCACGCCGAATTACTATGTCGTCTGCTTCGGCTATTCGAAGGACCCGGAGTTGAAGCGCCTGCATGAGGTCCTGACAACCATCTCCAAATTCCTGAAGGAGGAGCAGTTCGCCTGGGCCTGGCTGGTGATCCCCCACGAAGGTTCCTTCTCCAGGAAGGCCAGGGCCATGGTGGAGAGCAACGATAGCAGAGAGATTGGCATAGCCCTGGTTGATCTGAGTTCCCTAGAGATAATCAGCGCCCGGTCATATTGGGCCCGGAGGATGACCAGGTTTATCAAGTGCTTTAAATGAAAACCATTGCACCTTTGCAGGTAATGAACCTTGCCAGGTCTTTCGTCATTTTCTTTATAGTTACCTCCCTGGCCTGGATCGCGGCTAACTATGTAATCTTTCGGGAGTTCTACGTAGGCTGGCCGATTCTCATTGGCAATGCCATCATAGCTGGCGTGGCGGGTTGGTGGTGGTATAAACGCCAGTACCATGCCGTTTTCTCCTGGGATCAGCAGGGTTTCGAGCTGAAATGGGGCAGCAGGAACAAAAGTTCGAAGGAGTGGCGGGATTTCACTAGGGTGTCTCTTGTTCATGAGGGCTATGGCATATTCCTGGTGAGGCTGTATGAAGACGGCGGGGAGTACATAGATATCCCAGCTTCGCACTTGAAGCTGGAACCATCGGATTTCCGCTTCGAAGTGATGGAGTTAGTTGAAGGCAGGTCGTTGTTGGATGAGGGGGCGAGGAGCCCCGGAAAGGAGTTATGATACATGGGAGAAGGAGACGAGGAACGGACGCGGACGATGGAAGAAGAGGTGCGGCGAGTGGTTGATGCTGCAGAGGAAAGAGGAATACCTCTAAGGGTGATCGGAGGCGTGGCGGTGAAGCTACATTGCCCGAGCGCCGAGCATCGCTCCATGGCTCGTACCTATGGCGATGTGGATTTCATCGGCTATCGCAGGCAACGAACGGAGGTGTCCAGGTTGATGGAAGACCTGGGATACGAGCCTAACCGGCAGTTCAACATCCTGCAAGGGCACCGGCGGTTGCTCTTCGACCATCCGGAGCTGGGATACGATGCCGATGTCATGTTGGACGTCTTCGTGATGTGCCATGAGCTGAACTTCGTCGGCCGGCTGGAAGTGGACGAATACACCGTGCCCATCGAGGAGTTATTGCTCTCCAAGATGCAGGTGATCGAGCTGAACGAGAAGGATATTAAGGACTCCTTCGCGATGCTTGTCGATCACGACATCGCCGAGATTGATGATCGGGACATCATTGACTCCAGGTTCATCGCCAAGCTGTGTAGCGACGATTGGGGATGGTACAAGACTCTGACCATGAACATCGATAAGATGGTTGACCTGGCTCCTGACTTCCTGGACGAGAAGGAGAGAGAGGTCGTCGTCGAGCGGCTCGGCAGGCTGCGTCGGATCATCGAAGAAGCGCCGAAGTCAATGAAATGGAAGATGCGGGCCAGGGTCGGCGAAAAGAAACGCTGGTACGAGTTGCCGGAAGACGTGGTTACCCACAAGTACTGAGGCTTGACGGCGCAGGAAGATCGTACGCCAAAAAGGGCAGCACCCCGCTCTCCAATGCGGGGTGCTGAGTATGTTGTAGGGTTTGGGGCATTCCTCGATCAGGCATCAATCCTGCGCAACTGGGTCAGTTTGGGACCATCGATCTCGACTAGGAAGCCCTTCAGGATGCCCTCGGCGTATTCGCTCCCGGGGTTGAGACACTCCGTGCGGCCAATTTTGACCCGCCCTGGACTCTCGTGGATATGGCCATGCAATCCCAAGAGCGGCTGGTACTTCTCCATGATCTTGCGAACCGCCGTGGAGCCTACGGGCACCATATGGGTATGGCCGCCTCTGACGGCGACTCTCAGATCATCTTCCAGCATCGGTGCCTGGTCAATGAAGGTGTTATAGGGCGGCGCATGAATGCAGAATACCGCCGTCTCCATGTTCTGGACCTGGGCCACCACTCGTTCCAATCTCTCCTCCAACTCCTCCTCGGAGCACTCCCGGGGAGAGTCGAAAGGAGTGGGGTTGGACCAGCCGAAGCAGAGCACCTCGTGCTCCTCATC
>JBFFDV010000275.1:0-3559 GCA_041559215.1 Anaerolineae bacterium
ATCTTTCTATGTTTCTTTCCACTTGACAAGTAGTCGGTCTTCTGTTATAATTAGGATGCAAAATATTAGGTACCGTAAAATATGGCACCGCATTTTAGTGGCATAAACTATTTGTATCATAACTATAGAGGTGAGTGAAGCATGAGTGACAAGGCGTGTGGTGTGTCGAACATAGAATATCAAGCGGACTCACTTCCTGATGTTTTCCAGCTCATAGATACGGTGGCGAAGAAGCTAACACAGCTTCAAAGGGAGAGGATCAGAGTCTTTGCTCTTACACCAGCCCAGTATTCGATCTTGAACCTGCTGTGGGAAAAGGACGGACGTCAGCTAAACGAGTTGGCAGATGCGTGTTCCTGTTCGCCTTCAACGATCACAGGCATTGTTGACACTATGGAGAAGAGAGGACTGGTGGTTCGTGAGCTGAATCCCGATGATAGGAGGAGTTTCCTGGTAAAACTCACCGAGGAGGGCGAGGCGCTGCAGCAGGGAACTCCCACCTTGGAGAAGGTCTTCAACGGTTGCTGCGCTGACATTACGCGAGAAGAACTTCAGCAGCTTGGCAGGCTACTGACAAGACTGAACGACACGTTGACTGTATGAGGAGGTAATGCTGTGGACAAGTCTCAACAGAAGGAGATCAAAGAGGCGGTTAAAGACTATTACGCCGAGGTTGCTCGGGCCGATTGTTCTGTCTGCGCCTCGGAGCTGTGCTGCGCTCCTGGGGAGGAGGTGGCTGAGAAGATAGGATATCCTGAGCAAGAGCTGTCCTGTTTATCCGAAGGCGTGACGGAAAGTTGTCTTGCCTGCGGAAATCCCCTGGCCTTCTCTGATATTCAGGAAGGAGAGGTGGTTCTTGACATAGGATCCGGTGCAGGTATGGAAGTGATCCTTGCCGCCCAGAGGGTAGGAGAGAAAGGCAGAGTCATCGGGCTGGACATGACGCCCGAGATGGTCCAAAGGGCGACGAAGAACGCCCAAAGGGCTGGCGTAGAAAGTATGGTTGAGTTTCGACTGGGGGAGATGGAAGACATGCCGATCGATGGTGATAGTGTAGACCTGATCATCTCGAACTGTGTGATCAATCTGTCCGCAGACAAGGAGCAAACCTTCCAGGAGGCATATCGGGTGCTCAAACCTGGTGGAAGGATGATCGTGTCAGACCTCGTTTCTGCTAACCTTCCGCAGGAGCTTAGGGAGGACCTGTCATCATGGGCCCGATGTCTGGGGGGAACGGTGGAGGAATCGGAATACCTCAGTCTGATTCGAAAGGCGGGGTTTCAGGACGTTGCCGTGTTAGGTAGAGTTGATGCTACTGATTTCATGCTTGGCGGAGAGTGTTGTGGAACTTCGGCGCAGCATTCAACCTCGACGAGGATCACCAGTATCCAAGTGAGGGCTGTCAAGGCTACAAACTAGAGAGGAAACGAGACACATCGAGGAGGTTTGAGTTGTTAAGCTGGCGAGATTTTTCGGGGCATCTGGAGCACTACAAGGACCTGCAGCGCGAAGCCGAAAGAGAGCGGCGGATTGAGTGGTTATTGGGAGAACGCAAAACGCGTGGTCATCTTCACCATCGGGTGTTTACCAGTCTTGGGCGCTATCTGGCGACCTGGGGACACCATCTCCAAAACCGGTATGGGCTTGCGCCTGGCGCACCCGAACATCGGGCGCCCAACCCACGTGTTGTCGTGCCACCCAAGGCTGACCCTGTTGTCCCCATGCTTGGGCGCGAGTGGTATGAAACTCTAACTGAGCCGTCAGATCTTCTACGAATCTGCGGCCCTGTGGGAAAGGCTGATGCACTGCAAGCGAAGACGTGTGAGATCAGCTCAGAGCCTGTTGGGCATCGGATTCCGGCCTCCTGTCACGAGAACCTGGGGTTCAATAAGCGCATTGCGGACCGCTGCCAGATGACAGGTTGCGAGGAATGGCCTGCGTCACAAGCGGAGCTTGGCGTTCATGCAGGATGACTGGGCGGGTTCCGAGGTCCGATTTCGATTGGCGGGAGGTGAGTGCCTGCCTGCTCGCCTTAATGGTGTGGCCGCGAGCACCGTCTGACGTCTACCCAAGTACAGGACAGGACACTTCCCGTTGGCGCTCCCTGGTCCCCTCATTCTTCCGGCAGTGGGCCCAGGGGGATGATGATCGCGCCGACTATGTAGGCGACGACGGCGGGCACTATTCCCGTGGCCAGACCTACGAAAACCAGGCCCAGCCTTATCAACGTGGGATCGATCCCATATAGCTCGCCCATTCCCCCGCAGATTCCCGCTATCATTCTATCTTCTCGTGAGCGGTAGAGCCTTTTCATTTACACCTCCACTTTTCATTCACCGAGGGAACTCTTCATTGCACGATCGGTGATGCGGTCGGGTCGAAAGGATTGGTTCTCATCGCCAGAGAGAAGAGATAGGGATAGTTGTCACTCAGGTGTTTCATGTAGGCTAGCCATTGGGAGGCTAGTATCGTGTAGGCTCTTTTCATGTCACCGGCCAGATGTGCATAGTCACTGGGGGGTAGCCGTGCTACATCCACTCTGTAAGCCAGTTCCTCGGTCAGGTGGAAGACCGCCCAGAGAAGATCTGTGAAGGACTCGTGTTCCAGCAGATTGGGGTTTTCCAAGAGACGCAGCATGAAATTCCTTCTGGTTACGAGTAAACTCTGCAGGTTTTGAAGGTCATCCTGGTCGGGCTTAAGGGTATAGTCGTGATCCTTGAGGCGTTTGCTGACAGCGGAGAATTCTCTCGGAGACCAATCTTCTGTCAAGATAAGGTCTCTTTTGATGTTGTCAGAGTTGGGATCGAAGCTTGAGAAGGTTCTTAGCAGGCTTGTTCCAACTTCGCTGAAGAAAGCCCCTATGACCATGTTCAACTTCTCTAGAATGGCCCGTTTCTCTCTCAGACTAAGCAACTCGTGAATGATCAGGGTCACCAAAAGGACCTCGACGAAGACAAAGGCGATGTCTCCAATACCATAAATGAAGATATGGTGGGCATCCCTGAAGATCGCATAGTGGATCAGGTAGACCACAGCAGATATGGCAATCAGCGCCAAACCCAAACGAACCCGCCAATCAATACGGTCCATCATATATAACTACTCCTTTCCTTGTAGATTATGACACAGCCAGGCCCCCAGCAAGTCATCGATTAGCAGTCGTCTGATGCTTGCGCAGCAGGGCATCGGCTGTGAAAACGGCTAGGTCGCGGAAGACCCCCTCGACATTGGCCTCCCTTTCCTCCGTGGGTAGTGCCAGGTGATCCTCCATCCGCGATCCTATCTCCTCCAGAGCTTGAGGGACAGAGGTCGGTGCCACGTGCTGGAAAAGCAGCCGGTGGGCTTCTTTCCGTTCCATCGCCTCCAGGCCGTCCAACATCTGGCGATGAGGCGTCCCCTCCCAGATGGGCAGGATCATCGCTTCCCGGAGCCATCGCTCCACTGGGTACTCCTCCAGCACGCCCATGCCGCCGTGAACCTCCATGGCCCACTTTGCCATTTGCACGGCCAGCTCCGCCGTCCAGTATTTCGCCAGATGGGCGATGATCCGGAACAGGTG
>JBFFDV010000276.1:0-3553 GCA_041559215.1 Anaerolineae bacterium
ACGATTGGGCCTTACGAGGTTTATGAGGACCGGCTGCTGAGCTACAAGGCGGCCTTCGAGGCCGTCATCGCCATCAAAGATCCCCTGGAGAGCGGGAAGTTGGAGACTTTGATCCGCTACCTGCCAGAGATGGAGGAGAACTTGCCCGGCGCTGGCGAGTGGACACCTATGGAGCGAGGTGTAAGCTCCCCTATCAGCGTGGTTAGTGAAGTATTCGGTGCAGGCGATGTCAACGCTGGCGTCCCGGCCGCCGCCTTCGCCCTTCCTAACGATGAGAGGGTTCGACAGACGAAGGGCAGCAAGAAAGTCATGCTCAAGAACGTTACTGAGGCGAAGTTCCAAACGTGTACAGTGCGCATCGCCGAGCGGATCATGGCGCAGGAGCAACTCTCCCTCCTCGATTTCGACACCTTTTTCAACCTGGTCCTGATGCACGAGTTCGCCCATAGTATGGGGCCGGGCTTCATCACCCTTCCCGATGGATCGGAAACGACCGTGAGCCTGTCCTTGAAGGAACTCTCCCCCAGCACCGAAGAAGCAAAGGCTGACTTGGCGGGTATGTGCGATTTCCTGTATCTGATCGACAAGGGAGCGTTGTCGGGCCTGGAGGAGGTCTGCGTCAGCTATGCTGTTGCCCTTTTCCGTTCCATCCGATTTGGGACAGATACAGCCCACGGCAGGGGGTGCTTGACCCAACTCAACTTCTGCCTAGAGCGAGGGGCTGTGGTCTATGACAAGGCGAGCGGCAAATTCAAGGTTGATTTTGACAGATTGCCGAAAGCGGTGCGGGAGCTGACCAAGAGAGTGTTGATGCTTCAAGCGGAGGGGAACTATCAGGGCGTGAAGGAACTGCTGGATACATACGGTGTGTTGACGCCCTTGATAGAGGAGTCACTGGCCAGCATGACTGACATTCCAGTAGACATCGAACCCCTCTTCCCCATCGTAGCGAGGATGCACGACTGGTAATGAATGAGATATTGGAGAGGTATCGGGTTCCCATCATGGGAGCCCTGTTCTTGTTGCTCCTTCTGGCAGGAGCGGTCATCTACCTGCGTCGGCCCACGCCCCAGCCGATTGAGATAATGGAGCCCTCGCCTTCGCCCATACCCACACCGGTCCAATTGGCGGTTTACGTCACCGGGGCGGTGGTCAACCCGGGGGTATATTATCTGCCAGATGGCAGTCGGGTGGAGCAAGCTTTGCAGGCCGCCGGTGGTCCTACGGCGGAGGCGGACCTGAACCGGATCAACCTGGCGCGGAAGGTACGTGACGAAGAGCAGGTTTACGTGCCGGAGGTAGGGGAGGAGAGCCCTCCCGTGCCATCAAGCAGCTCCTCGGACGGAGGCGAGCTCAACGTCAACACCGCGACCGCGACTGAGCTGGAGACCTTGCCGGGTATCGGTCCCACACTGGCCCAGCGCATCGTTGACTATCGTGAGGCTCACGGCCCCTTTGCCGCCGTCGAGGATATCATGAACGTGCGAGGCATCGGCGAAGGGCTATTCAGCGAGATAAGAGATCTTATCGCCGTGGAATAGGAGTTGAAGGAAACCTTCCGCGCGGCACATATATAGCCGTCCGTTCGCTGCCCCCTCGATCTTGTGAAACACCACCTGCCGCGCCCTGTCCGAGCAAAGCGGTTCCGCTCTCAGCTCTATGTTTCATCAAACAATTCTTTGCTTTGGGTCCCTTCGTGTGGTAAAATGGAGGGAAGCTTGCCCCACCGGTCGGCTACGCTAGAGAAGCTGCGAAATGGGGAGCGAGCATGGGAGAGGTTCAGGCTTTGCGCAGCAAAACCTCGGGGAGCGCGAAGGGCCTGCCCTGCCTGCCCTGAGCCTAGTCGAAGGGAGCAAAGCTTGTCCTGCCTGTCCTGAGCACAGTCGAAGGGAGCGTAGCCGAAGGATCGACGGGTGTCCCCTCGTCCTTCACTCCCCCATATATTGGGGCTTGCATCCAATCGCTGCGCAAGCCCAGGTCCATCCGAGGATAGGAGGTTAGAGATCGTGGATAAGTTGAATCGCATCGCCGAGCAGGCTTTACAGACCCTGGAAGAGCGACACAGAGCTCGCGAGAAAGCGCTGGAGCTTTCCCGCCGGCTGATACGCCATTCGGCCAACACCATACGTGCCGTCCATAGGGGAGAGTTCCAGAAGGCAGAAGAGATGCTGGCCGAGGGCCGAGAGCTGGTGGAGCAGTTCAACGCCGATCTGGCCGAGGAGCCCAATATCTATGGGGCTGGCTATGTCCAGGATGCGCTGAAGGAGTTCGCCGAGGCCAGCATCACCTACGCCTTGATCACAGCGCACCCTCTTCCAGGCCCAGACGAGCTAGACATAGATTACCCAGCCTATCTGAACGGTCTCGGCGAGGCTATGGGTGAGTTGAGGCGTGCCATACTGGATCTCATCCGCCAGGGCGACCTAACCAGAGGTGAGGAGTTGCTCGACGCTATGGATGAAGTCTATGATGTCTTAGTCACCGTAGATTACCCTGCGGCGATAACTGGGGGGTTGCGCCGCACGACAGATATGGTGCGAGGTGTGCTGGAGAGGACAAGGGGTGATCTGACCATGGCTGTGCGCCAGCAGGAGTTGGAAAAGACCCTGAAGGATTTCGAGGATAAGGTTGGTGACCGATAAGCGCCGGAGCAAGGTGCTTCGAGCCAGTGAGATAGGAAACTACATCTACTGTGCGCGGGGTTGGTGGTTAGGTCGTGTCCTGGGCTATACCTCGGCCCACACAGAAAAGATGGCGTTGGGAGAGGAGGATCATAGAGGCCATGGCCGCGACGTAGTGACCTATCATCGCCTGCGGCGCCTGGGATATCTGATGCTTGTCCTGGCGGTGCTGTTGGCGGTTGGTATCCTCTGCTACTGGCTGGCCGGCCAACTGCCTTCACCTCATTGACCGCGTGGGAGTAAAGATGCTACTTTTGTTATCCGTCCCCCTTATACTACTGATAGTCGCTCTGGTGCTCCTGTGGCGGTCCAGGAGCAAACGAGAGGAGACAGGCCTCCCTGAGGGACGGGTGATCTATGATGATACAGGAGCCTGGCAGGAGTGCCCTCGCCCGCTCTTTTCCCGCCGTCATCTCCTGACCGGCAAGCCCGACTATATCGTGGCTCAGGGTGAGGATCTCATCCCCGTGGAGGTAAAGCCACGACGCAGCGCGGACCAACCCTATGACTCCGATGTGCTGCAACTGGCTGCTTATTGCTTGCTGATAGAAGATAACTTCGGCAAAGTTCCCCCCTACGGCATTATCAAGTACAGTCGGGCCACCTTTGCCATCGAGTACACCCCCCAACTTCGCCGCCAACTGCTAGACACGATAGTGAACATGCGCCGTGACCTGATGGCTGAAGGGGTTCGTCCCAGCCATGACAGTCCCCGACGCTGCCACGCCTGCGGCCATCGGGAGCATTGCGAGGAAAGCTTGAACGCGGCGGGGTAACCCAGCCTATTCCAGGCTATTCATGACCTCGGATGTCGCATCCGCAGCGGACCGCTGGCCAGTCAGCACAGCCGAGACGGCTCCTTGTAGGGCTCG
>JBFFDV010000277.1:0-3531 GCA_041559215.1 Anaerolineae bacterium
ACCGCTTATAATTTTCCTAAGGGATCCTTCGTCCATCCTTTGCGCATGGTTGTAATGGGGGACGACGTTTATCTGCTGGATACTGGTCAACTGAAGCTTGCAAACCTCAGCGTTCGAGCTTCCCCTCAGCTAGTCCAACCTTTGGACGGTGTTGTCGACGGAGTGGTCATACAAGAGTTAGTCGATATCGCTCTTTCAGGGGATAAGGGTTCGCTCCTGCTGCTGGATCGGGCCGGAAACCTCTTCCGCCACTTCCCGGATGATGAAAGCTGGCAGGTGGAGAGGTTGGTCGCAATGCCTGGAGCAAGCTCGCGGCAAGATCTGATCTCCGTATCTGCCTCCGATGAAGCGTTTTATCTCTTGGATACCAACGTGGGACAGATTTGGCGGCACGGTGATGAGCAGGCCGAGGTCGTGCCTGTCGAGGCAGATTTGAGCGAAAGCGTGGATTTCGCCGTGGGAGAGGACATCTTTGTGCTGGTCCAAGAAGAATTTGGTGGCCCATTGAACCTGCAGAAGCTCAGTGGCTTGCCCCTCAAGCCTCAGGCCGGTTTCACACCCCCTTCAGACCTTACCGACCCCTCATTGCTGTTCCTTGATCCTGACCCAAGTGGATACCTCCGTGTTATCGACATGGATTACCAGCGTTTGCGATTGCTGGATGGGGAAAGCGGAGCCCTGGTGCGGGAGTATCTCTTCGCCGAGAAAGGGGTGGAGATAAGGAGCGTCCATGTGGATGAGGGAAAGCTATATCTGGCCGACAGGGATGTCATCTACGTCTACCCTCCAGAACCTGTGGCGCTGCCGATGCCTGAACCGCTCCCCACACCGGCCAACGCGCTCTCTTCCTTGCCGCCCCACGATCCCGTCATACTGGAACTTCTACCCCCTCTGGCCATGCCTATTGAGGGTGCAGTACTTTCGGACATGTCTTTCCGCCTGCCCGGGGCGCCCCGCTCATATCGTTATGGTGTGCACGAGGGGCTGGACTTCTATTCGGCCGCTGGAAGGCCAGTGACCAGCACCACGCCGGTGTTGGCCGTGGTTCGTGGGGAAGTCATCAGGGTTGACGGGGACTATGTCGCGCCCAGCGCGGCGGAGATGGAGGAGATGCTGGCCTATGCTCGGGAAGTCTATCATACGCCCGCCAATACTTTGGATGTCCTGCGAGGCCGACAGGTGTGGATAGATCACGGCGAGGGGTTGGTGACGCGCTACTGTCATCTGAGTGCCGTGGCTGAGGATCTGGAGGTAGGGCAACGAGTGGAACAGGGCCAGATCATCGGCTATGTAGGCAACTCCGGGACCCCAGCCTCCTATTATGGCCAGGGCCTGGAAATGCACTTACATCTGGAGATCCGCATCGGCGACGGCTATCTGGGACAACACCTGCGCCCTATAGAGGTCAAACGGTGGCTCGATCAGGTTTTTGGCGAGAGGACTTGACAACTTCGGAAACGGCGCATTATAATCTCCACGAACTGGCTTGTGGTGAGGCCTTCAAGCCTTGAAAGAGACTATCTGACGAGGTCTAAGTGCGGAAGTTTCAACTGGCTATAACCCTATTTCTGCTACTCGTACTGGCGGTGATCGTCTTCCTAGCCTACAAGCTTTATCAGTATGACAGTTACCGTGAGGCGATATATCCTGGGGTTTCGGCGGCAGGCGTATCTCTGGAGGGCCAGATGCGGGACGAGGCTCGCCATACGCTGGACGAGATGATCGTCACACCCCTAGATCAGCCGATAGCCTTACTGTATCAGGAGGATACCACCATCCTCATGCCTAACGACGTCGATCTGGAGTTCTACGTGGATAGCATGGTTGAGGAGGCGTACCAACTGGGCCGGGGTGAGCAATCTGATTTCTGGGATGGCTATATCAAGTTTGTGACCCAGGGCATCACCCCGGTGAATGTGGATATTCCCCTCCAATACTCCTACCAGCAAGAGACGCTAAGGGTTTTCCTGGAAGAAATAGCCCTGGAGAAAGATCAGCCTTTGCGTGAGGTACAAGCGATAACGGATACCCTATCCTTCCAGCCGGGCAAACCGGGGCGGCGGCTGGAAATTGATCTCTCTCTCCCCCGCGTGGAGAGAAGTTTGACCTCCCCTGATGAGAGGGAGGTCACGCTGGTCGTGGAGACGTTGCAGCCCGCGCCGCCAGATATCGAGCTGCTACGAAGTATGGTGCAGCATCGCATAGACGAGTTCGCTGGCATAGTGGGCATCTATATCTCCAACCCAGCCACCGACGATAGGATAGAGATCAACTCCGATGTCATCTATTCAGGGATGAGCGTGGTGAAGATAGGCGTCATGGTGGAGACCCTCCTCCATTTTGAAGGGCAGGAGTTAGATGAAAAGACACAGGACATGATGCTGAAAGTGGTCACTGACCCTGTGGGCAGCAACTACTGGGCCAACCAGCTTCTGGGAATCATCGGCGAGGGGAGCCAGTTCGAAGGATGCAGGAGAGTGAATGCCAGGATGTCTGAATTGGGCCTCACTAGGACGTTCATACGAGAACCCTATCGGCTCGAGGGGGAAGGAAGCCGTTTTGGACCGGGTCTGGCGAAGCTACCACCCCTGCAAGGGCCTATCTATGCCAACCCGGATCCTCTGATTCAGACTTCCGCCCATGACATGGGCGCACTGCTGGAGATGATCTACGATTGCAGCCAGGGGAAGGGAAGGCTGCTGGCGGACTACGCAGGCCGCATTACCCCCCAGGGCTGCCAGTTGATATTTGATGATTTGGAGCAGAACCCGGTGCGAACGATGCTCGGGGCGGGCATCCCCGAGGATGTCCCCTTGTCTCACAAGCATGGCTTCGCCTACGACACTCACGCCGACGCCGGGGCGGTCTTCTCCACGGGCGCCGACTACATCATCGTGCAGTTCCAGTATGCCCCTACCGATTGGCTGGTGTGGGCCCTCAGCCAGCCGCTCTTCGAAGACGTCTCCCGCGCCACCTTCAACTTCTTCAACATCGGCCAGGAGTGATGATCTCATTGGGCAAGACCTGCCGCTCTATTATTATAGCGGTTGTCTCGTTAATGCTCGCCCTCAGTGCCTGCGGGAGTCCGCAAGGCCCTTCCTCGACGCCGACTATGCCGTCTACTCCTAACTCGCCTCCACCAACCCCAACTCCTCTGGGAGGCGCGAGATTTTTAGTGTACCAGACGGACAGGGATGGCAACTGGGAGATCTATGTGTTGGACCTCGCTCACTGGCGAGAATATAACCTCACGCAGCATCCAGGCGAGGACCGAAACCCTGCTTTGTCTCCCGATGGCCAGCGGATCGCCTTCGAGTCGCACCGCGATGGCAATTGGGAGATGTATTTGCTGGAAATGGATAAAGGCGAGTTAACGCGCCTGACGCATAATCTAGCCTTCGATGGTGCTCCAGCCTGGTCGCCCGATGGCGCTCGCCTCGCCTTCGAGAGCTATCGCGATGGCAACTGGGAGATATACGTGCTTGGACTGGGAAGCGGCCAACTGACCCGGCTGACCGATGACCCCGCTGG
>JBFFDV010000278.1:0-3525 GCA_041559215.1 Anaerolineae bacterium
GCAGTAAGAATCTCAAGGCCGTAGTCATCAAGGGTGACGAGAAGAACATGCCCGAGCCAGCGGATCTAGAAGCCTTGGAGAAGGCAAACGAGGCAGCCCTCGACCACATCAGCGATCCTGCGATGACCACTGACCCCAACGTGGGTGGCCTCTCCGTCCACGGGACAGAGGTCCTGATGAACATGGTCAATGAGGTCAGCGGCTTGCCCACGCGAAACGCTCAACGGAGTGACTTTCCCCAGGCCGACGACATCAGCGGCGAGACCATGAAGGACACCATCCTGGTGAAGACTCCCGATTGCCACAACTGCCCTGTGGCCTGCAAGAGAGAAGTGGAAGTCACCGAGGGCAAGTACAAAGGGCTGCACATGGAGAGCGTGGAGTACGAACCGTTGTGGGCCTTCGGCGCTAACTGCGGTAACAACGATCTGAACGCCATCGCCGCCATGATCGACCGCTGCAACGACTACGGCGTCGATGCTATCGAGACCGGCGATGCCCTGGCCATGACCATGGAGGCCACGCAGAAGGGGTTGGTCGATGGGCTGGAATGGGGCGACACCGACGCCATGATGGAGCTCATCCCCAAGATCGCCTTCCGGGAGGGGCTCGGCGATGATCTGGCCGAGGGGATGGATCCTTGCTCGGAGAAATGGGGCGATCCCAACATCGCCATGACCGTGAAAGGAATGTCCATTCCTGCTTACGACCCTCGTGGCATCAAGGGCATGGGCATCGGCTACGCCACCTCTAACCGTGGCGCCTGCCACCTGCGGGGTTACACGCCGGCCAGTGAGGTAGTGGGCAACGTCCTTGGCGAGGAGACGAGCACCGATCCCCTGGCCTGGGAGGGCAAGGCCGAGCTGATGATGATCTTCCAGAACGTCTATGGCTTTACGGACAGCCTCGACGTCTGTAAATTCGGTACTTTCGCCATCCCTCTCGACGTATACGCTGGCCTCTACTCCGGCATGACCGGCGTGCCGTTGGATGCCGGTGGCCTGCTAGAGATCGGCGAGCGAGTCTACAACCTGGAGCGGTACTACAACAACATCAACGGCTTCCGCGAGGGCTCCGACTATTTGCCCAAGCGCTTCCTAGAGGAGCCGGGCACAGGCGCCGCAGAGGGTTCGGTCTGCGAGCTGGACAAGATGCTGGCCGATTACTACTCGCTCCGAGGCTGGGAGAATGGCGTGGTGACCGAAAGCAAGCTCATGGACCTGGGGATCATCGAGTAGCAACGGCGCTCTGCTGACATGAAAAGGCGGTTGGCAGCCAATTGGCTGCTAGCCGCCTTATTACGTTCAGGACGGGAAGAGAGAGCCTGGGGAATGAGCCCTATCCGCCACCTACGGGAGGGAAGAGGGCTAGTTGATCGCCCTCTTGGATGGCAGTATCGAGACCATCCAGGAATCTTATGTTTCGTCCGTTGACGAGGACATTTATGGAGCTCTGGAGATTGCCTTCTTCGTCTAGAATGCGCTCCTTAAGGGCGGGGTATTCAGCTGTCAGCTTCTCCAACACACTCCCCACCGTGTCCTTGGTCCGTAGCTCGACTTCCGCTTCCTTTGCCCCCACAAGGGGCCTCAACGTGGCGAAGAACTTCACCCTCATCGCCTGTTACCTCACTTCATGCTAGACTTCGACATCACCCATCGAAGGCAAGACGATGCCAAGATTCATGTTACACCAACATCAGACTATGAGCAACGCTCCTCGCGACCGCTTCGTGACCGCAACCGAGTGGCAATTCTACCCTCTGTCACTGAAGACTGAGGTGCGTATTGCCCATGTTAGTCCTTCCCCTCCAGAATCCTCCATGCTTCGATCGCAGCGTGCACCTGCAGTCTACCCGTCTCCGTGTACTTCTCGCCCATGAACGAGGTTTTCCATCCCTGTTCCAAGTCGATGTATGGTTGTAGAAGAACTCCTATGGGGATGTCATGCTCTTTCGCCAGAGAGTACAGTGCTGCGACTTCGCCGTTTTCCATGGATAGGCACCCTTGCTCGCGAAAGCTATCTGCCAACTCCGGCGTGATACGGTAAAAGGCCTCACAGCAGCCTACACCCCCTTCCTTCCAGACTGCTCCGACCCTGTCCAGGGCGGTGGCAAGGGCCTTAAAGGCTCTTGGTTCGGCCTCGGCCCTCCAACGGAGGTTCCCGTAATGCGGAGATATTCCATCCATGCCGACAGCGAAGCTGGGTAGATGTATCTCTCCCTCGTCTAAGTAGGCCTTGCCAAGGCCCCAGGATGCGCAAAGCAGGAAAATGGTCCGGGCACCATAGAGGATTAGCTCCTCGCAAAGGGAGACCAACGGAGAGGCCCCCATGGGTGGAACGAAGACAGCCATATCTTGTTCGTCAACCTTGCCACGCCAACCCTCACCGGGAGCGGAGTATGGAGTGAATCTTGCACCAGGCCACTCCCAATCCTTCAAGTTACACGCTTTGGTCAGCTCCTCTAGGACACAGCGGTTGAAGGTCAAGAAGACCGACGGTGGTACTTCAAGCTCAGTGCGGCATATGCCCCGCAAGAGGGCTTCTCTTTCGACATCTTTGGGGCTGATGACAAACATGATGCTCCTCCTTCACATAACAGATGTGGCCTCTCGAGTATGCCCGGCCTGTCGCTACCCTGGTACCGCCCGATCCTGTCGATCAAACCTCTCAAACGCGCACACCATCGTTGACATAGCGCGTCAGTTCGCTCACGCTCAACCGCTGTATTCCCAACTTGTCCAGCGTGCGCCCGCGCCTCCAGTAGTCAGTTCGGTGGATGAAGCACGCGAGGCGGATGATGCTATCCATGCCTCGCATTGAGACACCATACCTTTGCCCGAGGGCAACCATCGGCACCATGCTCATGGGCACGTCCTCAAAAAGATAGCGATGGTTCAATGTGCGGGGGGCCATGATACCACGGTAGCCCGGTTGGCTGTGAATCGCATCCTTGAGGTCCGCGCCGGTGGCGTCATAAGCCATCCGCAGCCATTCCATTGCCGTCCGAGCGCGGATACCCAGGGCTGAAGCCACAGTCACACGCTCGCGATCGAGCACCTCAAGGACACGGGCCACGGCCGGGGTTACGCCGTCAATATAGAATTGGAACTCGCCAGCTGTTGATTCAATGCGTCCGGCGTTGAGCAGGGCAAGGGTGGGGTGGAAAACGGCCCCCATATTGTTCAACCCCGTATGTAATACGTTCACGCCATCAATGAATTGGGGATAGGCTGGCTTTAGCGCTTTGAGAACGGATTGCGTCCGTGTAGCGGGCAGCGCTGCCAAGGGCACCGCATCCTTTATGCGGAAGATACGCGCCTGGGCTGGTCCCTCGGAGCGACTGGCGTAGATAAAGGTCTCTGCCTCAGCGACAGTGACGTCGGCTTGGCACGACCGATCGTGCAGTACCTTGGCGAATTCGATGGCTCCGCAAGTGCGGCCGGGATGGAGCACGATGATTTGCCCGTTGCGCAGATGGGGCGCGGCCTTCCTGGCGATGTCGGCGTGGGCTGAGGAGGGCACGAC
>JBFFDV010000279.1:0-3524 GCA_041559215.1 Anaerolineae bacterium
ATCACAGAAGGGGCAATGGCCATTAAGAAGGGTTCATCCATCGCAACTAAAACTAAGGGGAGTTAAAAACTGACCCAGTTGTGGCAAATTCCACTCAAATTATAACACTTTTTCGAATTCTCGTCAAGTCGAGCACTCGTGGTTTGTGGCGCTCCTCCGCATTCATCGGCACAGGTCGCTCTAGCGCGTCTCAAAGGCTGAAGCCCGTTCCACGTGCTCAGGGTCGAACCTCGCTACGAACTGCCAGTACCTATCTCAACCTCACCTGTTGGCGATC
This sequence comes from Anaerolineae bacterium, assembly GCA_041559215.1. Taxonomy (GTDB): domain Bacteria; phylum Chloroflexota; class Anaerolineae; order UBA7937; family B3-Chlor; genus JBFFDV01. Next base: position 278 of record JBFFDV010000279.1, read on the forward strand.
CAGAACCAGGCATCTATCAATGGAGGCTGTAAACAAAAGAAACGGCAATGTCCTGATTGGCGTAGTAGTGGTCGTTGAAACCACAGAAGATGAACCCGTGCTTGCGATAGAAGCAAATGGCAGGATAGTTCTTGGTTTGGGTCTCCAACATTATCGCTCGTAGTTCATGATCCTTTGCCCAGCTGAAGGCGGCCCTAAGCAGAGCGGTGCCGACCCCCTGACGACGATAGGTCTTCACTACGGCCATGTCGTTGATCCATCCCGTGCTGTGCCAGTCCTGAACTGTCATATCCAAATAGCCTCGAATCTCGTCCCCTTCCTCCGCCACGAGGAAACATTCCCCCCTCTGCCAATCCTGTAGAAGATAGTCAGTATCTCGAGGAGATGGCACACGCATGGAACGGGGTAATCTGACGGTGCGAAAAGTGAGCACTATCTCTTCGTAGGGCCTTTCCTCTGCCTGGACTTGCCACACATAATCGGTCACATATGAGTTATCAACGAGGACGCAGGCGTTCAGGTCTTTCAAGTCTCCTTTGCGAATGATCATCTCTCATCCCCGATCCTCTGGGCGAAGGGCTCTACCAGAGGGACACCATTTTTCACCAGGTAGGTAAGTATATTGCTAGCAGCCAGACTTGCCATCACTTCCAAAGAACTCGGAGCATCACCAAAGGTGCTGCCCTCCACATGGATAACCACAACATCAATACCTTTGCGCTTCAGCTCACGCAGGGCACCGACCCATGAGGCGAAGGGAGAAGGGGTGATGACTATGGCTGTGGTGCCTCCGCCCAGTTGGTTGCCCTCAACGGCCATGACCTCCGCCAGGGGAACCCGTCCCTCAGCCTTTATGACAGCGAGCGATTCGAGGAACTTAATCAACTGGCGCTCCCCGCGATCAACTTGAACGATCTCGCGCCGTTGGCCGTAGCTGATCATCCCCAACGCTCTCTTTTGGCCAAGGAGATGCTTGGCCAGGGAAGCAGCTATAGTAACGCAGTATTCCTCCGTTGTGGGGTCTATTTGCAGCCCGGGCCATGGTCTCCGGTATGAGTCGAACTCCTCAAATAGAAGCCCTTCCTCAATACTGCCTACTTGCACCCCTTTTTCCATGTCCAGGAATACCCATATATCGGCTAAGGGATCCAATTCGAACTCCTTGGAAATGAGACGGCCTCTGCGAGCCGTAGACAGCCAATGTATGCGGTTGAAGCTGTCACCAGGCATGTAGTCCCTGACACTTGATACGTTAGTGGTTACCTGTTGCGTTTGCCGCTGTAGCGCATCTCCCCCTGAAAGTCGACCCGTCGGGGGAACGAAATAGGGCACCTCAAACGTAGCCGGATAGACAACCAACGTGGACCACAGGGGCAGTTCACGCCTCATCTGAAACAGGCCCAGGGGATCACCACTCACGAGCGTAACCGGGCCTAAGTTGAACTTTCCTCGCCGCTTGCATCTGGCACGTAAAATCCAGCTCCGTTCCCCGTGAGCAGGCAGGGAACCAAGTACACGGCTAGCCTGATAACCTGGCAAATCGGAATGGTCCTCCATCCCTACCCAGAGTTTGGGCAAAGGCCCTTCACTCTGGATGAGAAACCTCTCTTGAATCATCCCCCCTACCTGGGATCTATTGGACCGTAGCTCACGCGACGAGTTGAGCCAGCGGATATTAAGCCAGGCCCAGATGAAGCTGAGGACGATCAAAGCCACTATGACATATGCCGTGCGCAGGAAAAGTTCGCGCCCGGTGATCAAGGCTGGGATTAGGATGACGACCAGTAGAATGAAGATCGCCCAATTCACCTTTATACGCACGTGTTGTGCCTCTCTGAGGAGCTTATAGTATCTCTAATCTCGTCTCACCGGAGCGCCAGGGGCCTCGACAGCTTGAACAACCTCTTTGATCACCGTGCGAGGGTCCACTTCCTTTATTCTCGCGGAGGGATTGACTATGAGGCGATGTGCCAGCGTAACTTGAGCCAGAGCTTTTACGTCATCAGGGATGACATAGTCACGGCCAAGCAGTGCGGCTCGAGCCTGGCCACTCCTATAGAGGGTCAAAGAGCCCCGAGGGCTACTGCCCAAGTAGACATCAGGGTGCTTGCGAGTGGCTCCAACCAAGGTGACGATGTACTCCTTTATCGCATCATGGACATAGATATCCTTGATCTGCTCTTGCATGTCCAGCAGTTCATCAGTATCCACCACCTGCTCTATTGTCTCAATAGGGTGAACATACTGCTGGGCCTCCAGAATCCGTATCTCATCAGCTGGACTGGGATAACCCAGGCTCATACGCATCAAGAAGCGATCCAACTGAGCTTCCGGTAGGGGAAAGGTGCCTTCATACTCGATGGGGTTTTGAGTGGCTAACACCAAGAAAGGTTTGTCCAAATGATGGGTAACGCCATCAACGGTCACTTGGCGCTCCTCCATGGCTTCTAGCAGAGCGGATTGGGTCTTAGGGGTGGCACGGTTGATCTCATCCGTGAGGACTACATTGGCCATGACCGGACCGGGTCGGAATTCGAACTGGCCTGTGCTTTGATCATATATGGAGACACCAGTGACATCACTAGGTAGCATGTCCGGGGTGAACTGAATACGTTTGAAGGTGCAACCAAGAGACCTGGCGATGGACTTGGCCAGCATGGTCTTTCCCACGCCAGGCACATCATCAATAAGAATATGCCCTTGACAAAGCAACGACACCAGAGCGAGTTGTACCTCCTCATGCTTTCCGATGATAACCTTCTCCACATTGTCCACAATCTTCTGTGCTGTAACCTGAATATTGTTCATAGATTCGCACTCCTTATGCTTTGGCACCTCCAACCAAGTCGCCTCCCAGCGTTTTGGCTCTATATCGGGGCCAATCGGTTTTCGTCACTAATCCGATGTTGTCTCCAGCAGCGGTGGAGCAGCTGGCGCCTTCTTGGTCGAAAATCCGGGGAAATAATGGCAGGCTCCCAGTGTCACACTGCTGCCCCCCTGATGTCGAAGATATCTGGGCTAGCAAGACCTTAACATTATACCAGGCTTTTGGCTCCTCGGCAACTCGCTTCACCACTGGCAAACGGGCAACACTCGGGGGTTGGTCATGTAGCGCAGAGCTGAATCCGGCGTTGCGCAGCAAAAGCCCGGGGAGCACGAAGGGTGTCCCCCACAGAAAGTTTACTTCCCCCCTCCCCCAGTGGCTGCCGCACCGCGTTACCAGTTCTCCCAATGCACTGGGGGAGGG
>JBFFDV010000280.1:0-3522 GCA_041559215.1 Anaerolineae bacterium
CGCTTCGATCTATCTCCCCCAGGGCGGCATGCCCGAAGATGACGGCTAATACACTACCGATGATAGGCAACACCACCCATCCCAAGACGCCCATTATCAAGCTGACCAGGGCCATATTGCTCGTCGGCGGGGCTTGAACGTAAGCCCGTTGAGATAGGTCAGTTGACGGCATCTGAAGCGAGCTGCCACAGTTAGAGCATGTAGCAGCCTCTTCAGCGTTCTCGGCGCCACATTGCGGGCAGTACATAACTATCCTCCATAGATAATCTGAAAGACCGCACAATTCCTGTTAAGGACGTTATGCGGCTTGTCTTGTGCTTGAAACCCGGCCAGCCCTTCGTGCGGTTATCAGCTCAGGGCCTCTGAAGCCACCCTTGTTGAACCATGAAGTCGGTCACAACGGGAATCACAGCATATTCGCCTTGATAGGCCTTGATGCCGTAGTAGAGCGCGGCGAGCCACGGAAGGACGTAGAGAGGCAGCAGGCACAGTCCTCCTATGCCGGTAAGCAGCTCCAATACGCAAAAGGGGATGCAAAGGATCAAGGCGAATATGGCCCACCCCACTGAAAGACCCAGCGATTGTATGGCGTGATACCTCTGGAAAGCCCGCGCCTTTCCCGTCTCTGATAGAAGTACCACCAGAGGAATAAGTAGGGTGATCACATAGCATAACAGGCCCATCATCTTGTCATTATCGGTAATCTCCTGATCGATTGGGGTTCCTTCTGCCATCGCTGACTTACCTCCTTGTGTAGCTCTTCACTAGATTCCTATGCTGGCAGCCCGTGCTCAGTGCCTATGTCTTTCATATCGGGCATCTTTTCACCTCCTAAGCCTCTGAAGAGATGTCTGCCCAGGGATGCGCTCGCCGCCATGAGAGTAGCGGAACAGGATGCCGACACAGATATGCGTGGGAAAGGAGGCTGATGTGCGCTTCCTCCTCCCAACGAGCTGGCAAAGGGGCCAGGAGCGAAGGAAAACCTTCGCTCCCGATTCGCCTTTCTATCAGATTAGGTGACTGCCAACGATTCCCGCTGCACCTGGCCCAAGAGGTGTGCCATCACCAGGTAGGACCAGAACTGCGTGAAGAGCACGCCGACGCCGCAGGCTATCAGGCCGAACCCGGCGATGAAGGAAGCCACCAGCCAGAGGATGATAGCCACGATATAGTTGGCTATGTTATCCCTGATGAAGCCGAAAATCTCACCGAACCGGAAAGCTGACATGAACTCACCGGTGACCGCATACCTGATCCAGGCCGCCGGCATGACCAACCATACCACAATGCCCCAGATCAAGTAGAAGCAGCTTGCACAGAGAGCCGCCATGTTCCCAAGCGCTTCACTCTCGGCGGCGCCGGCCACACCCATAAACCCGCCCTGCAGACACCCTATGACGATCACTGGGATCATGTAGACTATCGTGATGACGACAAGTATCAGCCCCTTCACAAATTTACCACCGAAGTCGTCCCATTCGGGCAAGGGTATGTCCGCACCGTCGGCGGTCCTTTTTAGGGCCTCCAGTGCGTATCCCCAGATCAGGAATTGGACGATGGGGATCGCGGACAGGATGCCACCGATGAGGATCTTCATGATCCAGCTCTCATCCTCGAACATGTGTGTAAACGAACGGCCAATATTGAGAGTCATTTTTGCGTTACCTCCTTCGGATTGAGTTTATTACCAGAATTATTGACCTTTGCCGCCACTGATGGCTTTGCCCACAATGCCACCAAGGGCTCCCAATCCGGCCGCTAGCACTGCTCCCACCCCGGCGCAGCAGAGACAGGTGGCTAGGGCGCCAAGAGGCCCTGGTGATGTAACCGCAATGAGTGTCTGCATATCCTGGGGAGACAAGCCAAGCTCCGTCAACTGTTGCATCGTCTCCGGCGGAATGGCGGCGGCCGGCTTAACGATGCTCACGACCAGGGTCACCAGCGTGTCTACGATCCCACCGATGACCTGTGTTATCGCTCCGGCAACAGCGCCGCCACCAGCTGCTGCTCCAGTGGTCAGCGCCGCGGGAGCAAAGCGGGCGGCCAATATCCCTGAGACAAACCAAAGCGCGAGGAACACCACGAGTGAACAACACTGTGCAAAAGTCATGACCTGGGTGGGCAAGAACGTCGCTACACCAACTAGCAGGGTGATAACTGCTGCGACTATGCCCATGATTATCCCTGCTTTCAAACCTGCGCCAAGCATCGTAGTCTCCCTTCTCCTTCATCGAATTCCGGAAATATACTGAAATTGTGAATTGTATTGCAGCTTTGGGCCTTCATCACCTCCTTTCTACAGGGCTTATCTGTTGGGCTGCCCCAGACTTCCGATGGCATGTTTGTGGGCTACAGGTCCGTGAAGTTACAAGCGCATTGTAGCACAGCTTCTATATTTTGGCAAGGCTTTTCACACGCGGCGTTGCGCGGCAAACGCCTGGAGAACAAGAGGGCCTGCCCTGAGCCTCACGAAGGGTGCCGCCTGGTTTCCTTCATATCCCGATATCTTGGGGCTTGTTCCCAATCGCTACGCAAGTCCCACACGCAAACTCATACGATTAAGAACTCAGAGCGTGATTGGTGGATTTCAACGCCTGGCTCGACTCAGAAAGGGATCCCCAATGCTGCGCTGAACTGCCAACGCAGGAGCACGATAACCGCGACCTCGACCAGAGTGGCGGCGAAACCAAGCGCGATAGGCAGGGCGGCGTCCCACCAGGCAAGAGCCTGAGCCTCTCGGCGCATGAGGATGACGATGATCAGAGAGTTAACCACCGTCAGCATGGTTAGCACGCCGAGAACGCTGACGATAGCCACAGGGTAGAGCAGGAAGCCTAGCTCAGTTTGTATGATGAGGACTGTAGGCAGAGCAAGGATGAGGATGATGAGTCCCAAGTCTCGCAAGCCAGCCAGAGCCGGCTTGTTGTCAGGCTCCTTCCAGAGGGTGAAATTGAAGATGGGGAACACGATGATGCTCAAGGCCAGGCCGTGAAGGGTCCCCGTGAGCAGGCGCAAGGTGTTGTGGGGTTGGTATAGTAGGGGGGCACCAGGAAACAGCGAGAGGTAGGAGTTCAAGCCGTCAAAGGCCATGACGATGATGAAGCCAACCAGAAGGCCTAGAACCCGTGCCGGAGGCATCTGGGCGGCCTTTCCCTTTCCCAAGGCCAGTAGGCCGACGAAGCCCAGCAAGGCTCCGGTAAAGGTACCCGTGCAGCGGGCACAAAGCGGCAACTGCCTTCCGGCGAAGTGAAAGGAATGTCCGGGCAGGCGGTGGCATACCGCATAGCCCACAGTGTCCACCTTGTCCAGGCAGGCCGCGGGCCACAAAGGGGACAGAAGAAGCAGCAAAACGAAGGCGATGCCGCCAACGATCGCCCAGGTCAGGGTGCGGCGCCTGGGGATACTCTTGATCTCCTCTCCTTCTACTGTTTCACTCAACAAGAGATGCCTCCGTAGGGCGGTATTATACCCCCCTTTAACTTCTTCGCCAACCGCTTCAAGCGCCCTCCACGGCTTCCCTCA
>JBFFDV010000281.1:0-3485 GCA_041559215.1 Anaerolineae bacterium
AACCGGTGTGGCGATAGGCGTATCTGATAGGAGTGTCGTCGGTGAGGGGGATGGCGATTCGGCGCTAGGCTCCGTCGCTGAGGGAGATGGCTCTGGTGACGGCGTCGGGGTACCGCTGGCACCGCCCGGGGTGGGGCTCGAAATCACCGCTACGTCTTGTGCAAACTGGGGCAGCAAGCCGAGCATCCCCGAGATTACCAGGCCACCGGCAAGGCCGAGAATCAACAGCGCAAAGATGGCCAACGCTGCGCAGCCTTGCTTCATCATTCTTGCCCTTCTTTCCCGCGCTGTTCTCAAATCATATCCTTCCCTTTTCACTACTTCGTCTCCTCATTCACAAAAGTGCCCTAGAGCATCGTAGGACATCGTAAGTCGACAGAAAAATGGAGCATGGGCAGGTAGAATGCCCACGCTCCACCGCGGACCATAATGCCTTTATCCCGTTACTTGGGCATGGCTGCCAGGGCGCCATAGGCTGCCCTGGGTGCTCCATCTGCCCTGAGAATGCTGAACTTCGACATCTCTTGGCCACCTCCCACCATCACGGACCAGTCCAGGTTCCACACGAACATCACACCCATATATCCGCTCCGCTTGGCTATATTGAGGGCGGTCACCAGATAGTCGGCCTGGTCCTTCTCGCTGATGAAGGCGGCATACTCCCATCCAGCATTTGGCGCTCCTATGTTCTCCGAGGACGCCCAGCCGAACTCTGTGGCCCACTGCTTCTTGTTCCCGTCACCGTTTTGTACCATTATGTCATGATAAGCTTTAATGGTGTTTGAGAAGAAGAAAGAGCGGTGGTTATTAAACCCGGTGGGATCTTTCCACGTACGCCAGTCGGCATCGGGCGGGTTATCAAAGCCGCTAGGATGGACACCCACTGCATCGGAGTAGCTTCTCAACCCTGCCTGATACATCTGCCGCAAGTATTGAGCATCGTCGATAGCCAACACGCCGTCATTCCAACCTGTCGGCGTCGGCGCTCCCGAGACGACGATCATACCTGGACAGGCAGCCTTGATGCGGTTGTAGGCCACCTTTAGGAGATCCACGTATTCCTTGGCACTCAGTTTTCTGCCAGTGTTCCATTCTCGTCTGAGGTTCTGTTCATTCCAGACCTCGATAGCGTGTACCTGGCCACAATATCTTTTTGCCAGCGCTCCCACGAAATTCCCGTAGTCCGCGTTGTTTACTGGTGGGCCCTCCTCCTCGGTTCGTCCTCCGCGAGCCCAGGCGGGGGTTGTAACCACTGAGAAGAGCAGCTTATAACCCGCTGCGTTCGCTTGTGCCGCTGCGCCGTCCATACCTCCGTAGTCTATCAGGCCTGGTTGCGTTTCTAACATGGCCCAACGGATCTGCAGCTTAATCCACTTGAATCCCAGGGTTCTCATATGTCCTAGATTAGTTGGACTGACGCCAGTCATCTGGATGCCGTAGGCGAAACCGGTGCCTGCTACCGACGGTGCCGCAGCTGGTGGGCGCGGCGTTGCAGTCGGTGCGGGACGGGTGCTTCCTCCAGACGGTCTCGGCGTAGGGGTGGCAGTGGGAATGGGCGTGGGTGTAGGCGTGGGCGTCGGCTCGGAGACGACGAAGGAGACTCTGCCTCCCTCAAAGTCGACCGTTTGGCCCCCGTCATCGGAGATGGCGGCCGATATGGAATACTCGCCCCCCTCTTCAGGCGCAGCCCAGGCGAAGACAGGCTCGGTCAGAGAGCCTACCTCTTCTGTAAGGCTGGCTCCGACGGCGCTCTCCACCGTCCATACGACCGCGAATTGAGTGTCCGCCGTGGGCGTCACCGAATTCAGGTATTCCTGGAGGACATCCCATACCTGCTGATCATTGCCCTCATCTAGCAAGCCAGGTATGCTCACTCCCTTAAGATTGTATGCGCTGATCAGATCCAGCTTATGGGCCATACTGGTCGCGTTTTCCAGCCACACAGTATGTTCGCCTCGCTCATCTGTGTAGGTGAACCAATAGGAACTGTACTGGTCGTGGAAGTTCACCCCCCCTGTGGTTCCTGCTAGTTGTACGGTAATCATCTCGCCCGGGACAAAGGTGGTCCTTCCCTGTTGCAGGATGAGCTCGCCGCCCATCACCTGCAGGGCCTCAGCGTAGGAGAGGGGGGTTACCGAATCTCCTACCCAGTCGGTGCTGTAACTCGAAAGTTGCACTTGAATCCTGTACCGGTCCACGTTATTCACAGCGTATTCGAGCAATGCCTCCATTTGCCCTTCCGGGGCGTAGGCATCGAGTTGAGGTATGGCTGGGAGCTTGAAGCTATCAACGGCCTGGCCGATGGCTTGCCAGTCATAGGCCCCTGTCTCCCACTGGTCTTCGGCAATCTGAACAGGAGGTTCTACTCTCACGCCTAGTAGTTTGTGGTGGGTATGGAGATCCTGGCTAAGCTCGGTAATGAGGGCTGTGAACTGGTCCTTCAATCCTGGATCCATCCCCCGGTAGTCAATATTGATTCCCGGGTACATATTCTGCACCACAAGACTGACTATCTCCTCAATGTGGTTTCTTCGCAGTTCTTCGCTCACCAATATGTTGTTGAGCAGATCGCTTCTGATGACGCCGCCCAGTTCATTGCGGAGGGTAGGGAGCACTATGTAGGACGTCCCTTCTCCTGGCTGCGCCAAGATGGACCTATCAACAGCTATGGTGCTGCTACCACCAATGCCGTCGCCTTGCAGGGAGAGCCCCTCGGCCTCGACCTCCACCAGGACCTGCCTGGCTTGGGATAGGAGAGCGTCGCCCGGGGGCAATGGGGCCGACACTGAAGGTACAGCAGGTATAGTTTGCATCACCGCCACCGCTTGGGGTATCCAGGAGAGATTCGTCTCCAGGAGATCATCCTCGCGGAAGATCGTCTTAGGGAGCCATTGCCATTCCCGCCCCGTCCAGGCGTACACATCGAGCGTGCTCAGGGGCTCGGCATCGTTGGGTATAGGTATGGCTAGGGTTGCCTTCTCTGGCGTCTCCCCTCTGAGTGAGAAAACGTACAGAGGGCTTTTCATATCCAGGTTACTTGGTACAGCCTGGGCGATTGCTGGATCCCCTGCGGTTCCGGCCAGGAAGTCAGCGCGCGGAACGGAGCTGAACTTTGCCTGTACCTTCTCTGATACGGCTCCAGCAGGCACCGTTAGTTGAGTGCCATCGGGGTCGAGCAGGGAACCGCCGTTCTCGGTAACGGTGGTATATCCGGCCGACGATATGCGCTCGAGCAGAGATATGGGAGGCAGCAGCATGCTCGCAAGTAGAAGTACCGGGACTAGGACGAAAACCATTATCCGTCCTGCCCATTTTCCCTCGAATATTGTCTCGAAGGTCCTCTGCAACGCTGGGTTTAGCCCTTGTTCCATAGAAACCATCAACTCCTTTCAACCAGAATCGAAAATTGCACTCGGCCCCTTGTACTTAGGGGCTAAACGGCGTGTATTCTACTATAAGTCGCCAACATAGGCAAATGTAAAGTA
>JBFFDV010000282.1:0-3468 GCA_041559215.1 Anaerolineae bacterium
ATGAGCTTTGGCCCCGCCCAATTCCTCGAAAGTCACCTCCTCCCGAGTCACGGCCTTGATGACGTCGGGCCCGGTGATGAACATATAGCTGCTTCGCTTGACCATGACGATGAAATCGGTCATGGCGGGGGAGTAGACAGCGCCGCCTGCGCAAGGTCCCATCACCGCCGATATCTGCGGAATAACGCCCGAGGCCAATGTATTGCGCACGAAGATATCAGCGTAAGCTCCCAGGGAGACTACCCCTTCTTGTATGCGGGCTCCCCCAGAGTCATTGAGACCGATGACCGGCGCGCCATTCTTCATAGCCAGGTCCATGATTTTGCACACCTTTTCTGCATGCACCTCTCCCAGAGAGCCTCCGAAGACGGTGAAATCCTGTGAGAAGACATAGACCAGACGGCCATCGATAGTCCCCCAGCCCGTTATCGCGCTGTCGCTGAGATACCTCTTTTCCTCCATCCCAAAGCCGGTGGTGCGGTGGGTTACGAACATGTCCAGCTCACGGAAGGAGCCCTCATCGAGCAGCAGGTCCATGCGCTCTCGAGCTGTAAGCTTGCCCTTGGCATGCTGCTGATCTATGCGGCGTTGCCCACCGCCTAGTAGAGCTTGCTCCCGTAATTGACGTAGCTTTTGAATTTTCGGATCGGTGCTCATCGGATACTCCTCATCTAGCTTTGCGATTGTACCCCGGGGACGGGTTGCTAGTCTCGCAGCATGTGCCTAGCGATGATCATGCGTTGCACCTCTGAGGTGCCCTCGTATATCTCGGTGATCTTGGCGTCTCGGAAATATCGTTCCACGTTATATTCTCTAATATATCCATAACCACCATGGATCTGGATAGCCTTATGAGTAACCCACATGGCCGTTTCCGACGCATACAGTTTAGCCATAGCTGCTTCTAGACTATATCTCTCCTTACGCTGTTTCTTCAACGCCGCCTTGAAAGTCAGCAGCCGCGCCCCCTCGATCCTGGTGGCCATATCAGCGATCATGAACTGGATAGCCTGGTGTCGAGCCAAGGGTTTGCCGAACTGCTCTCGCTCTAAAGAATAGTTGCAGGAGGCCTCGAAAGCCGCGTGAGCTATCCCCAAGGCTTGGGCGGCGATGCCGATGCGTCCAGCATCCAGAACTTCCATGGCTATGTGGAAGCCTTGTCCTTCCTCGCCCAGGCGGTTGGATATGGGGACTCGACAGTCCTCAAAGGTCATGGCAGTGGTGTTGCTCGCTCGAATGCCCAGTTTCTCCTCCGGTTTTCCAGCCGAGAAACCGGGGGTGTCAGCGTCTATCAACAAGCAACTGATACCCTGATGTTTAGGGACGGCATCCGGATCTGTAACGCAGAACACGATATGGAAATCGGCCACACCACCGCTGCTGATGAAGTTCTTCGCCCCGTTCACTATGTAATAGTCGCCATCGCGCACAGCCTTGGTGCGCTGGCTGGCAGCGTCCGAGCCCGCCTGGGGTTCGGAGAGGGAGAAGGTACCAATTCTTTGGAAAGACGCTGCCGGACGCAAGTACTTCTCTCGTTGCTCTGGCGTGCCGTGCACCACCAGGCCGTGGCAGACCAGCGAATTGTTGACAGACATGATGGTTCCGGTGGCGCCGCAGGCTTTGGATACCTCCTCCAGAGCGACGACGTAGCTGACCGTGTCAGCACCTGTGCCTCCGTACTCCTCGGGCACCTCGATGCCCATCAGCCCCAGTTCCCCCATGTGCCGGCAGTTCTCTAGGGGGTACTCCTCCGTCTGGTCTATGATGGGAGCAGCGGGCGCCAGGACTTCGCCGGCGAAGTCCTGGGCCATCTCCTGGATCATGCGTTGTTCTTCGGTTAGGCTGAAGTCCATAGACTTGACTCCTTCTCAGTATGTGCAGAATCCTCTACCTCTGTGATCCGTTTGCGCCTCACCACTACATTCTCCAGCCACCGGTGACTTCGATGGCGGCGCCGGTGATATAACTGGCCTCGTCCGAGGCCAAGAAGACGGCCACATTGCCGATATCCTCTGGCGTACCTACCCGTCGCAAGGGTATCTCCTTGATCATCGGCTGTAGATAGTGGTCTGGGATGCCCTGCAGGAGGGGGGTGTCAATCATCCCGGGCAGTATGGCGTTGACATTGATATTGTAGCGAGCCAGTTCACGAGCTGTGCTCTTAGTGAAACCTAATATCCCGGCCTTGGAAGCGGCGTAGTTGGAATCACCCATCGTGCCGGTACGGCCGTAGATGGAGGAAATGTTGACGATCTTCCCATAGCCGGCCTCTATCATGTGTTCAGCCACGACCTGAGTGGTATAGAAGATACCCTTAAGGTTCACAGCCAGCACTTGATCCCAGTCCTCGTTGGTGAGTTTCAACAGCATGGCGCTCCGAGCGATGCCGGCATTGTTGATCAAGATATCGATCTTGCCAAACTCCTCTAAAGCGGCTGCCGCCATTTCATCGACCTCGCGTCGCTTCGAAACATCGGTCTTTAGCACGAGGGCTCTGCGTTCCAAAGCCTCCACCTCTTTGGCTGTTTGCGTGGCCGTTTCCAAATTGATATCGGACACTAATACATCGGCACCTTTCTCAGCCAGCTTCAAAGCGATTCCCCGGCCGATGCCTTGTCCGGCGCCGGTAACGATGGCTACCTTATCCTTTAGAATCACCTGCTCCTCTCAGGATGAGTGTCGTCTAACAGTGCAGAACCAACGGTGTTCATCAGCAACACCCTCGATTGCTGATCGTAGCTGCTTGTCAACCTGCTTGGGTGGCTAGATCATACCTAGCTAGCCACCCAGCTATCTCAATGCCTACATCTCAATGCTCATGGCCACCGCTTCCCCTCCGCCCAGGCAGAGCGCGGCTAGGCCTAGATTGGCGCCACTGTCCTTCATAGCATGGACAAGCGTCACCAGGAGACGGGTACCACTGCAGCCTATGGGATGTCCTAGAGCGATGGCCCCGCCGTTGACGTTCAATTTGTCCCAATCCAGACCCAGTTTCCTGCCATCAGCGAGGCTCTGAGAAGCGAAGGCCTCGTTTATCTCCAGCAGGTCAAAGTCGTCTATCGTGTGCCCCGTTTTCTCCATCAGCTTCTCGATGGCGTGCACGGGGGCAAAGAAGACCCATCTTGGCTCTACGGCCGCTTGCGCAAAACCGGTGACGCGAGCCAGAGGCTCGATGCCCAGTTCTTTCGCTCTCTGCGCACTGGTAATCACCACCGCAGCCGCGCCATCGGTGATGGCCGAGGAGTTGCCGGCAGTACACTTGCCATCTTTCTTGAAGACGGGCCGGAGATTGGCCAGTGCCTCCATGCTGCTATCCGCGCGTGGATTCTCGTCGGTGCTGAAGATGATGGGCTCTCCCTTGCGCCGCGGCACTGTCATAGGGATGATCTCCGCCTTGAATTTCCCGTCAGTGATCGCCCGCGCTGCCCTCTGATGACTGCCCAAAGCAAACTCGTCCATCTCTGCACG
>JBFFDV010000283.1:0-3436 GCA_041559215.1 Anaerolineae bacterium
CGTTCATGACAGGAAGTTCGTACCGATCGGTGTGTCGGCCGCCCCTCTTGTTGTCAAGGTGGACGTGATAGAGCCTATGGGTTCGGAGAAGTACCTCTACCTGGTGATTGATGGGAAGGACTTCGTGGCCCGCGTGGATCCGCGCAGCGGCGCTGAGATAAGGCAGGAGCTAGATATAGCTCTGAACATGGACAATATGCACCTCTTCGACGCCAAGACGGAAGGGGCTATACTGTAACAATACTTGAAGGCATCCACAGGTGATCCAGAGTTGACGGTGTGCGCACCAGATATCTGAAGATCACATCGCCATGAGGTCAGACCTGCTTTGAGTGCATACGAAATGGCTTGATCTCTCACGGTGGCTTGAACAATCACACAGGCTTGCTCGCCTACTGAGCTCTTATGCTGCAGCGACTCCCCCGCAAAAGGCCGCATATCCCCAGACACCCGTACTGAAGATATCGGTCTGTGCCTGGTAATTCGTCCCCGACAGGCAGTGCGCAGAGCAATAGTCCGCAGATGTCTCAGTTCAAGAGCTTCGCCCTTCGATTTGGCAATACCTTCCTCTTGACGCTGTCAGGGCGGCGTTGCGCAGCAGAAGCCCGGGGAGCACGAGGGGCCTGCCCTGAGCTTGCCGTAGGGTGTCCCCTCGTACCCTTCATACCGCTGTATCTTGGGGCTTGTGCCTAATTGCTGCGCAAGCCCAGAGCAGGAAAGCAGTGCCAAATCATTGAATATATGCTAGAATACCATGCGACATTTCCCAGAATAATCGTATAGCGGAGGTAATACGTGTCTCTTTCGCAGTTAGATGGCAGTAACAAGCGGGTTCTAATGTTCGGGGGGAAAGGAGGGGGGGGGAAAACGACATGCTCGGCAACCACCGCCTTGCATTATGCCTCTCTCGGCAGAAGGACGCTGATCATCTCCAGCGACCTCACACCGTCCCTTTCAGACATATTCGAGATGGAGGTAGGACCTACCGAGAAGCCCGTACGAGAGGTGGAGAATCTCCATGCTCTGGAGATAGGGCCCGAAGAGGTGATGAAGAGGTGGAAGGAGAAGTTTGGCCCGGAGATATACGAGGCCGCATCCTCGTTGGTAGATATGGAGTATGATGAAGTTATTGATTATGTATCCATGGCCCCGGGGATTCAAGAGGAGTTTATGTTGGACTACGTGCTGGAGCGCATCAAGGATGGTTCGTACGACTTGATCGTTTGGGACACGGCTCCGGCGGGAGATACCCTCCGCCTTCTGGAATTGCCCCACAAGTTCATAGCCCACCTGCGGGTAGCACCCAAGGTGTACATGCAGGTTCGAGACGCTTTCAAGCTGAAGAAGGTGCCTTTCCTCGATATCATTGAGGGCTGGAAAGCTCTGGCTGAGGAAGTCACCAATTTCATGAGGGATCCGAGGAACACCGAGTTCATCCTGGTAACCATCCCTGAGGGCCTGGGGGTCTATCAGGCGAGGAGACTGGTTGGAGAGTTCGCAAGGTTCGGGCTGACAATCCGCTACATACTGGTGAACAACGTTATCAAGAATCCTGATAGCGAGTTCTATCGCCAGCGGATGGAGATGCAAAGCAAATATCTGAAGATGCTGGACGACGAATACAGGGAAAGAATGAAGCTGATCCACCTGCCCCTTTTCCCCCACGAGATGAAGGGTGTGGAGAGCCTGATGGAACTGGAAAAGGTGCTATTCGATGGGAAAGCCGTCTAAGGGTTGTTATCGGCGAGCAGTGGACTATCGCTTTTGGTATGGAAATGTGGAGTACGTAGGGGGCGCGGTTCAGATCTAGGTCGGGGGAGTGAAATAGAGTTGAGTGCGCTCGATGGCCACGACTTCGTCCGCCAGGCCAAGTTGTGCCAAAACCTCATCGGGACGACCGGTGCCATGCTCGCCAGTTCGCAAGAGCATTCCCAAAACGTACTCTTCCTCTCGCTTCTCTGCTAGCCATAGCTTTCGGATCAAGGGACGCAGGTCGTATTCCTTGCCTCTGCGCTCCCGGGGAAGGCGTGCACTGCTCAACAAGGCAGTGAGTCGGTTCTGTATCTGCTCTTCTGGTTCTCTACCTGTCACGATGACCCGATATTCGGCCGACTGGAGTTGAGATTGTAGCGAGGGCAAAGCCGGGTATACCTCTTCCACCTCCGACAGGGTGATTGCCAAGGGCAGTTGCTTTCTAACACTGGTAGCGAGATCGTAGGGGGAAATGGGCCTTTCTAGGATCAAGTCCATCACCTCCCTGCGGCCAGTGAAGCCCACGGCCAGAGGGGCGGCGATGGATATCTTAGGCCGGGGGTTGTACCCTTTGGAGTAGAGAAGGGGTGTGTTGGCTCTGCGCAGGGCGCGCTCCCAAAGGCGCATCAGGTCGAGGTGAGAGATGTACTTGACCTCCTCGCCTTTGGCGAAGGTTACCCTCAATCGTTGTCTTCGCTCTCGCTCACGTGCCAAGGTGAATCTCCTCTAGGGGAGGTCTCCTGCTTTTGTATCGCCTCTACAGGGGAGCAGCCCCACAGCCCCTGGCGGAGCGCCTCCGAATCCGGCGCAAATCTGGCCAGGATGCCGCAAGTGAGACATCGGCCGTCGCGACAGTCGAGCGTGATTTCCTCGTGGAGGCTGCGTTCGTATTCCGAGATCAAAAACTCCTTGCTCACCCCTGAGTTGATATGATCCCAGGGTAGGGTCTCCTCGAGAGCCCGCTCTCTGTAGACATAGAAAGCTGGATCTAGCCCTTGGGCGGAGAAGGCCGCCCACCACCGCTGCGCATCGAAGATCTCGCCCCAGGCGTCGAATCTGGCACCTCGCCTCCAGGCGTCATGAATCACTCTCCCGAGCCGACGATCTCCGCGAGAGAGAGCTGTTTCCAAAATGCTTGTCTCTGGATCGTCCCAACTCAGTTTCAGTCCGGGCCCTCGTACCAGGCGCCGCAGGAGGGCCTGCTTCTCCTCCAATGCGTTCCTCTTTTCCAAGGGTAGCCACTGGAAAGGGGTATGGGGTTTGGGGGTGAAGGTGCCTACGCTCACGCTGACTTGCGCTTTTCTTCCCTGAGCTCCGCGACCCATATCTCGCACCTGTTTCACCAGGGCAGCAATAGCTTGCACATCCTCCATGGTTTCTGTCGGCAGCCCAATCATGAAGTACAGCTTGATACGGTGCCAGCCGCTGCTATAGGCAGCTTCAGCCGCGGTCAGGATATCCTCGTCGCTGATGACTTTGTTGATCACGTTCCTCAGCCGCTGGCTACCCGCTTCAGGAGCGAAGGTCAGCCCTGTTTTCCGTATTCCTTGAAACATCTTTGCCAGTTCCACGGAGAAGGAGTCTATGCGCAGGCTGGGCAAAGAGATGGAGGTATGATTCTGAGCGTGACGGCCCAGCAGCGTCTTGACCAATTCCTCTATGCGGCTGTAGTTGCAGCTACTCA
>JBFFDV010000284.1:0-3435 GCA_041559215.1 Anaerolineae bacterium
ACCTCTCCTCCCAGGCCCTGGCATGATCGCTCAGCAAGCGCGACACGCCCTGTTTCCTCGCCCTCTCCACCCCCTCCAGGCAAGCCGCCTTTATGTCGCCCTCGGTCTCACGAGAGGTGTATATCGAGATGTATTCATCGAATTCGTATCTAGTCCCCTCCTTCGCCGTGAAGGAGTGCTCCGCCGTAATGAACTCATCATCCACCTGAGTTTCCATTTTCACCTTGGATTCAGGCCCTCCGCCCTTCATGCTGATAGCGGTGGCCATCCCGATCACCGTGCCGAGGTCATTGGTCCTCGCTTCCAGATATGAGATGTGATTTCCCAGATCTGAGGTCTCTGTGACGGCGTAGTGCTTTATCGGCTCCCCCACAGCCTGCATCTCGTTTCTCGTCGTTCCGTCGATGGTATGTTTGACAACCACAGAGGCATCGCCATCCAGGGATCTAAAGGAGATACTGATCATACCCAGGTGCATATCGTTGAGGCTGAAGAAGCGTCTCGATTCGTATTCATATCTCCTGCCGGCATCGGCAAAAATGGTGCGTCTCCAGAGCACCGCCCTCTTCATATCCAGAACTCTGCGATGTTCGAGGACCTCCATCTCCTCCATGGAGAGCTTCTTGCCATCCACAAATATCCCCGTCCGCAGGGGGTTGGGGACATTGACGATCACAAAGGACTGCGCATCACTTTTGTCGTATATGCCAGCAAGGTAGGTGCCTACATACCCCTCCTCATAGCCCTCTTCCAGAACGCCTCTTGACCCGAGGTAGCCATTGCCCAGGGTCAGAATCGCCTCCTGGTATCGCATCTGCTCTCTGTCAATCCGGTCCTCGGATATCGTCCACTCCTCAGCTGTTAGCGACTCCGGCAACTCGTTCATCGTCTTTACCTCTCAGCTGCTCATTCATTGCCCAGTACTCTCTTGTACACTCGCTCATAGCCATCAACCATTGTCTGCGCCGTAAACATTTTCTCCACGCGCTCACGGCATTTCTGAGGCTCAATCTCGCCAACGTGCTGCGCAGCCTCTATGAATTCATCCATCGTCTCCACAACGAAACCTGTAACCCCGTGCTCGACGATCTCCGGTGCCGCCCCTCGTTTGAAGGTCACCACCGGAGTGCCACAGGCCATGGCTTCGGCCATGGTGATTCCAAAGGGTTCCTCCCACTGGATGGGGTACAGGTATCCCTTAGCCTTGGAGAATAGGCGCATCTTGTCCTCGCTCCAGTGCCCAAGTTCACCGATGAATTGAATATCGCTGCTTAGATAGGGCATTATGTGTTGATCAAAGTAACTCCGTTCCTCTTCTTCGTGCACTTTACCTGCCAATAC
Source organism: Anaerolineae bacterium (assembly GCA_041559215.1). Taxonomy (GTDB): domain Bacteria; phylum Chloroflexota; class Anaerolineae; order UBA7937; family B3-Chlor; genus JBFFDV01. The sequence goes on from JBFFDV010000284.1 coordinate 1,342, forward strand.
CAGTTTTGCCCCCAGTTCCTTTGCCACCTCACAGGCCAGGTGGGGCGCCTTCTCCTCATTGAACCTCCCGATATAGAAGAAGAAGTCTTCCTTATCCTCGGAATATGGGTACCTATCAAAAAGGATGCCGTTGTAGACCGTACCCGCGTAGTTCAAGCCGGGGAGACAATTTTGGTGAAAGTCGCTTATGGTAACGAAGTGGATCCTCGGGTAACCCTTGAAGAGTCTGTAGAACCTTTCGTTTTCCTCATCAAAGGGGCCGTGGACTGTGTGTACAACAGGGGCATCTATGAAAGTGGCGGCAAGAAGACCTTCCTTCCAGGTGTGGTCGTGTACCACGTCAATCTCGCCCCGAGGAATTTGCATGTAACATGCTACTGAATGCGTAAGTGCTATATTGAGGAAACTTGATGGTGGTGCATCCAAGTAATGTTTCATCTCGTTATCGAAAACCTTGTGTATGGATGCCCTCGTTGCTGAGCCAGACACGGTACAGAGGGTGACCTCATGGCCCCGATCAATGAGTCCCTCCACCAGTAGATAAACCACGACTTCAATGCCACCGTATCCCTCTGGTGGTATTTTGAACCAAGGGGGTGCAACGACTGCAATTCTCATTCTTACCTCCAGTTGGTGGGATGCTGCGTTTAAATTGTCCCGAGCGGCAGCCTTGGTGGTCCTAGTCAGAATCCCAACCCAAACTCGGGCAACCCGCGAGGCTCTGTCATGTCCACTTATGTGGACATTTTATCATCGGGCGGTGACAGAGGCAAGCACGAGAACTTCGGGACTAGTTCTCTCCCCCTTGAGGGTTCAGGGGAGGACAAGGTCAGGCTGATACGGTCTCCTGACCGCCAGGAAATGAATTTGCTGGCCTAAACCAGCAAGTCCCTCCGGGACTTATTGGCTTCAGCGGGGGAATTTCATTTCCCGCGCCCCTTAGCACAATCCCGCAAGACCGCCACGGCTCTTCGTTCACTTTCTCTCAGTTTGCACCGTTGCTCCGGGTCGCCCCGGTGGTCTCTTTGGGTCAACGCATCAACGCATTCAAGAAATCAAGTACGATCTTGTTGAATCCCTCAGGCTTTTCCATGCTGGGCAGGTGAGCAGTCCCGGTGATGACGACCTTTCTTGCCCCTGTGATACCCGCCGCCACGACGTCAGAGATCTCCAGAAAGTCGGGCACGTCTTGGTCCCCAACGATGATCAGCGTAGGAACCTGGATCTCATCAAGCCGCATGATCGCCGGCGGTATCAGAGGCTGCTCTTCCACATCCTCCGGTACAGGTACATTGAAGGCATGCAACTGCATCTCCCGGACCCGCTCCCTCACGGCAGGATTGACCTGGTCAGGTGTTCGGTGCGGGCCGTCTACCCACATGCGCAGGTTCAGCTCGGTTGCAGCCGCGAGATCACCACGTTCAAACAAGTCGTCCTCCTCAGCACCATACCGCTTCAACTGTTCCGACGGCTCATAGCCGCTCAGGTGTGGAGCACCCAGCACGAGAGCATCCACCATCTCAGGGTGTGCGAGGGTGAGATCGATTGCTACACGGCCGCCAAACGATAGCCCGATGAGGTAGGCTCTCTCTACATTGAGGAACTTCAGGAGACCGGCGACATCCTGGTGGCTCGAGAATGGTCCAGGAGGGATCGCAGACTTGCCAAAGCCACGCATGTCATACCGAATGACAGTGTAATGCTGGGCAAACATGTCAAACTGATCATCCCACATTCTACTGTCCGCAATCCCGGCGTGTATTAGGAGGAGCGGATGCCCTGCGCCACGGACTTCGTAATAGAGTCTTGTCCCGTTTACCTCGGCAAAGCCGGTATGTGGTTTGCTCGCTTCAATCATCAAAGATTCTCCTTCTTTGCAGTAATACAAGAGATGCGGATAGATAGGGCGTGTGCAGAGGGTCTCCATAGACGGACCTCCGTGCTATGCTCCATCCCGCCCATCATAGCTTCAGGCGATCACACGGTGATCCAGGGTCCGCTGTAGTGCACGAAGGGTTCTCGTTCCTGCTTGGGCCAGCAGACGGCTACGACGCTGCGGATCTCCGCAAAATCTGCCAACATCTGCTCGACCCT
>JBFFDV010000285.1:0-3400 GCA_041559215.1 Anaerolineae bacterium
GGCCAAGCAATTCCGGTGTGAGCATCTCACAGCCAAGCCCTACTAGTAGGACGCCAGCTACATTGGGGTTGCTGCAAAACCCGGTCATGGTTCGGATCATATGGTACTTCTCTTCGCCTAGATGACCACAGCCATGCTGGTGAGTGACACAAATAGTGCCGGGTATCTCCCTACTTATCATCTGGGCTACAGTGGAGGCACAAATCACTGTAGGGAATACCAACACGTGGTTCCGTACGCCAACACTGCCATTGCTTCTACGGTATCCCCAGAATTTCATTGCTCCTCTCCGCTGCCTGTCAGGCTTTCGATGTTGTGGATATGCGTATGTTGACCCTTCTTAATCGATGTTGCAGCCAGACCTATTACCTCGCCATATTTGATTATCGGCTCCCCCGGCTCAATATCCCTCAGGGCGAACTTGTGTCCGAAGGGAATAGTCTGGGACAATGTTATGTCAAGCGAGTCGTCCCCGATCTCAAATTGGATAGAATCCCCCTGCTCAAGTTGGCGCGACGCAGTGGCCACATTATCCTTCTTGTCAATTACAATCGCACTTTGTGGCATGAGCTATCCCTCCCGCGTAACCATGCACATAGGACAGAGGTCCCGCTACAAATTCTCTATGTTGGTGTCTCACCTATATGACGGTTACCCAACACGCGACTACGAGAATCCCAAGAGGAACATTAAGACGTAGAACCGCGTATCGGCAAGGCTGCTTTCTTCTGCTCTCCAAGGTTCACGGTATTTCACCCTGGAGTATCTTCACTAGCTTCTCTGTGTCTATGTTTCCGCCCGATACCACACACACCACCTTACCATTACCGGCCTTGCCCGCAAGAGCGGCGGCCACCGGTGCCGCGCCCGCGCCCTCGGCTATGACTCTATTGCGCTCAACGAGTACCCTGATGGCGTGTGCAATGTCCTCCAAAGTCACAACCAATGAACCGTCCAGCAATTGACTGACCAGGGGCCACATCTCTGGGATTAGGAAAGGGGCGCCCATGCCGTCCACGAAGCTCGCCTGGTAATCTACCTCCACTGGCTCTCCAGCAGCTAGGGAGGGGGCGAGGGGAGCAGCTGTGTTTACCTCGACCGCGTATACCTTCACTCCGGGCTTCAGGGCACGTAATGCCGCGGCGATTCCAGAACTCAAAGCACCGCCCCCGTAAGGGATGATCACCGCGTCCACATCTGGCAGGTCCTCGAAAATCTCCAAACCGATGGTGCCATTTCCAGCGATCACCGCTGGCTCGGCCACCGGGTGGATGAACAAGCCCTCCATTCCTTCATAGCCGTAGTCACGCAGTATCTGGAACCAGTCAGAAGCAGGCACCTTGATGATTTGGCCACCCAGGCGCTTGATGGCAGCCAGTTTCGTCTCCGGCGCGTGATCGGGTACCACGATTGTGCATTCCAATCCCATTTGACGAGCATACCACGCCACGCCTTGCGCCATGTTGCCGGCACTGGCAGTCCAAACACCCTTTCCGAGTTGCTTCCTATCGGCCGAGTGCAATGCATTACCGGCGCCGCGCAGTTTGAAGGAGCCGATAGGCTGGAGGTTCTCCAGCTTGAGGAAGATCTCTGCAGGCGCGTCATCCACGTTGAGCCGGATAAGAGGGGTATGGATAGCCACGCCAGGGAGCCGCTCACGGGCGGCGCAGATCTCCTCTAAGGGTGTGGGTCTAAGCTGTTTCATGGCAAGTACCTCTCAGATCAGTGACCATCACGATACGTAGACTAGCACGAAGTTATTGATATTCGCCACGTACTATCTCTGCGCCCATAGTTTCCTCCTCTCACACTCTAAGGGCGCATTGGGAACTGAACAGATAGCTCACGCCTCGTAGAGCCCCTCACCAGGCGAATGTCAAAGCAATGTTCTCTGGTCGTCAATCCCTTACTCTGACGATCATCTCAATCTCGACACACACGTTCATAGGCAATTCGTTCACGCCGACAGCAGACCTAGCGTGCCTACCCCGCTCCCCTAAGATGTCGACCAGCAATTCCGACGCCCCGTTGACCACCTCAGGTTGATTATTGAAGCCTGGTGCACTCGCAACGAAGCCCAAGACCTTCACCACCCGCTCGATCCTGTCCAGATCGCCAATGTGTTGCTTGACCACGCTCAATAGGTTCAGCATGGTACACCTGGCGGCTGCACGGCCTTGCTCTATGGTCAGATCACTGCCCAGCTTGCCCTGGTATTTGACCTGGCCGTCCTCAAAGCAGCTTGTGCCGGCGGTGTAAAGCATGCCGTCCACCTCAACCGCGGTCACATAGACGGCTTTCGGCGTTGGTGGCTCTGGTAGCGCATAGCCTAGCTCCTCTAATTTGTCCTCTACCGACATTTCAGACCTCCCATGCCTCTAGTGAGTATGCCCCTGGCGGCATCGCCCTTTTCTTAGCAGAGTCTAACACGACCCTCAGAGAGTGTCAACCAACTTCCCCAGTCAAGTTACGCCGGCTCGGGCTTGTCTCGAATTCAACAGCCAGTTTAGAGGACGAACGTTAGAAGAGCATTCATGGCAAAGAGACCTCCAAGGCTCTACGAATGCACCACAGGCCATCGCCTTGGGAAAAGAGAACCGCCACACTCCGATTACGACCTGATTAAGACCAGGATACGACTCGATTTTGACCTCTACAGAGTACAATAAGGCGGTAAAGAAACCTTTGTCGGGCATCATTCGTTTCGTCAGCTATTGGCGCGCTCTTGAACACCTCCCGGGCTTGCGCCAAATTGCTGCGCAAGCCTAGAGATACGGGGCTATGAAGGGTACGAGGGGACACCCCTCGTGCTCCCGGGGTTTTTGCTGCGCAACGCCCTCCCTGAGCCTATTTGACATCTAGGCAACAGCATAGTAGAATGAAATTGCCAGGGACCGGGAATCCGGCCTTGAGCCCGTTACTTAAGAATCTGATGCTCGTAGTCGCTTGGATCTTCAGGACCGAGACGGCGCTTGAGCCCAAAAGACGAGATTTCACGTTCTTTCGGACATTGTAGCCTCTTGGGTTGCTCCTGAGAGGCTACTTTATTTTTCGCTGTTCGGATGTGGAAGACTCATTGATGATCGGAATAGAAAACCTACACTACGCCTACGGCACTGACCAGCCCAAGCCCATAGTCGCCCTACGGGGCATCGACCTGCATATCCGCCAAGGCGAGTATGTTGTTATCATCGGTAGAAACGGCTCAGGCAAATCCACCCTGGCCAAACATCTCAACGCCTTACTCCTGCCCACCGAAGGCGATGTCTGGATCAAAGGGATGAATACGAAGGATCCCCAACACCTGAGAGACATTCGCCACACGGTGGGCATGGTTTTTCAAGTGCCGGATAACCAGTTGGTGGCCACCGTGGTGGAAGAGGACGTCGCCTTTGGGGCC
>JBFFDV010000286.1:0-3394 GCA_041559215.1 Anaerolineae bacterium
CTATAATTGACGGGAATCTGGACGACTGGCAAAGACAATGTTCGATTCCGTTGATCGGCAGGAACCAGCTTACCGTTCTGGATAAGAGCTATCAGTGGAATCCTGAGAATCTGAATGGGGTGGCATATCTCAGATGGGATGACCCCAGCATGAATACCAACTACACCGTCCCCACCCTTACGCCCCTCGTATATGTTGCCCTGGTGATCGATCAAGAAGTTATATCCTATATCGCCCCATCCTCGTGAGATAGCATGATATTGAAGGATAGCACGCACTATGGCTGCCGGGTTTTCAGGGTTGTTGGGAGTGACTGTGTGATGGATAACGAAGGCCACCGGTTTACGATAGACCGGTTCCCGTGTTGCCAAGGACTCCTTGGCGCCCCAGCCCCTGCGAGAGATGATACGCGGCTGAGGTACGCCCGAAGTCACCTCCTGCGGAAGAATCATAGCCCGTGCTTCCTCGGTCGTCGGACCTTCGCGGGTATTCATAACTGTGAGAACTACTTCGCTCACTATGGGTGACGCGCTGGTCTCAAACGTGCCTAGAGTCAGACGATACTGGAGGTAACGTGCGATGGAGACTTCCAGAAGATTGCCATAAGTCCTCTCTTCAACCTGGGGACCATCCTCATCGGGAGAGATCTCCAACCAGTTTGTCCACCTCTCCCCATCTCGACTTACACGTACATCGAGTTGAAAACTTGTCCCCATAGGCTTTTCCACCGACCAGGCGGCGCCAACCACATTGAACAGAACCGCCGCCTGATGGACATCAGAAACCAAAGTACCATTAGTGCAATAGTGCCCTTCCTCAACTTCCGCGAGAGTGACTTCCCCATCCTCAACTGCGGTGAGTGCCACGCAGTCGAGCCGCCCCTGTTCGAAGTCCGAGATCCTGGTTTGCACCCACTCCTCCACGTTTCTATTTTCAGTGCTGGTGTGCCTTACCACCACAGTTTCCTTGTTAGGCAGACTCTGCAGTATGAACAACGTTGCCGAGAACAGCACTAGTGCGGTCAATGTCCTTCGCATACCAATTCCCTCTATAAGCTCAGATCCGCCACCTATATGCCATATTCGCTTAATGCCTCTGAGACCTCTTCTGCCCGTTCCTTGATGGCGATCTCTTCCTCGTTCCAGCACTCTGTATTCCAGATCTCCAAGCGCGTGGCAACACCTACGAGTACTACCTCATCTCCTAATGCCGCATACATCCGCAAATACTCTGGAACACTCATGAGACCCTCAGAGCTAAGGGTGCCAACTGCAGCTCCTCCATAGATTTGCCGCTGGAATACACGGGCAGCCCCTCGAAGGAAGGACATCCCTCCCTCAATTCGCTGGAGCAGGGTTTCCCAAACAGGAAGAGGGAAAACGGCTAGGCACCCGTCTAGTCCTCTAGTCATCACAAACCCTTGCTCCAATCCAGGGCGCAATGGAAGGGGCACCATGAACCCATCGACCGAGAGCGGCACGTCCCGAAAAGTACCAAGCAGCAACCTCTTGATCCCTGTCTCCAACATCGACTCAATCTCTCAGCTTCTCCAGTCGTGCAGCAACCAATTCTTTGATATCGCGCAGTAGCAGATCAAGCTCCTGCTCCAAGCCTTGATAGAGATCACGAGCATCCTGTCTAGCTAGCTCTAGTAGCTGAGCGGCCTCGCGCTCTGCTCCTTCTATCAGTTCCTGGGTGCGAGCCTCAGCCATCTTCACTAACTGACTTTGATCGAGAATGAAGGCTGCCTGTCGCTCGGCCAATTGTCTTATTTCCTCGGCCTCTGCTTCTGCTAGTTCAAGCACCCCCTCCTGTTCAGAAAGGATACGTTTGGCCTCCAGCATCTCCCATGGCAGGTTCGTACGCAGTACTTCAAGAGTGTCCAAGCACTGCTCCCGGTCGATGAGGATCTTTGAGGTCAACGGGATAGAAAACCCGGAGCAGATTAGATCCTCAACCTCATCTATGAACAGGCTGATCTCGTAAGCGGATGGCGGCGTCCGATCTTCATAGATACGACTATGACTGCCATCCACAGCCTGCTTGTCTTCTGCATAGGATAATTCTTTGATTCTCAAGTCTCTACCTCCGATAGCAACTGACCTATCTAAGAGGGGTCCCGCGCTTGGCCGTCGGCGAGGTCGACTCGCCATCGACAGGTGCGTCGCGCGCTCTGACGAAATCTGGGATGTCCTTGGCCGCTTGGATGGTCAGCACCTTGGTCGTAAAGCCATACCAAGCCTCATCCGTTAGGCCACTCAGTATCCACGGGCAAACAGCGAACAGGTACTGGGGCAGCGGTTCGCCATTAGAGAGTCTGCTTGTGCGGAACCACTCGTACATCTCTCGCGTATACGTGGCATGAAGATTGCCGTCAACCCGCGGATAACGATGGTCGTCGAAAGCCCCGTACAGCCACCCACCCTCTCCGGAGATAATAGGCGGAACGAAGCCCAATCTGCTGTCGAAGATCTGTGCGAAGAACTGGAAGCCGAGGACGCACCAGTAGTTCTCTTGCCAGTCCGGAGGATGATTCAGGCCATAATTGTGAGAGCAGAACCATACGCGTTCCCAGACCGGAGAGTCAACCCCCAGAGCTTCTATGGCTGCCTCTAATTCCTCGGGGTGTAGACATTGCAGACCTGGGTAGCCTCCTGCCTCATACACCTGCGTGGCCGCCTGAGCCCAGAGTCGTGACCATTTTTGGATGTAGTCCCTCGGCCTTGAACGCTTCCATTCACGCTCATCCGAAGGCTCGTTGAAGATCTGGATATAGGCAGGAATACCATTCTCCACGAGGACCCGGGCATCTCGGTCGAAGGGGTGACCTGAGCCAATGGTCGTGACCTGCCTGCAAATAGGCATTATACCTGCGTCCCAGATCATTCTAGCACATCTCAGGAGCTGCTCATCCCCTTGATAGCAGAGAGTAGCCCAGGTCATCTTCATCTCTCTGGCTCTCCTGATGTCCAGGGCGATAGCCTCACTCGTTGTGTTAAGCCCAAAATGGATGCCCATGCCATTATCCCCAGGCGGCCTGGCGAAATCCTCATAGTCAATTGGTGTTGGCACGGGAGGGGGCAACGGCCCCGGTGGAGTTGGAGGTAAGGATGGATCACTTGGTTCAACCCGCCGAAAGACGACTATCACCGGATGGTGCTCGTTATGGTCTAGCTCCAGGTTGGTGCCATACAGGCCAAACCCATGCAAGGTTTCGCTGTTGCCTGCGACTTCTACCGAGTAGCTGCCCCAAGCAGCAAACATAGGCATGGAACCTGCCTTGTAGCGGGCACCTGCTGGTGCGTAAGGGTCATCCTTGGGGGCGATCACATACTCGCCATCAGGCCAGAAGAAGCGGACAGCTTCTGCATCCGCAACGGCGAAGGCGCTCATA
>JBFFDV010000287.1:0-3339 GCA_041559215.1 Anaerolineae bacterium
CAAGGGGGAAAGATGGTAGACTTCTAAAGTTGCTGCCTATTGGCAGCGACATAAGAGGAGCAGATACTGTGGTTGTCCTGAGCATAATCTATGCGCTGGCGGCAGTGTGGTTGGCGGTTTACACGTTGAACGCTTTTGTGCTGACCTTTCTCTATCTGCGTCACCGGTGGCATGTGGTATCCGATCCCCGGTTGAGGAGTTTTCCGCACGTAACGGTGCAGCTACCCGTCTTCAATGAGGCACACGTCATAGAGCGTTTGATAGATAGTGCGGTTCGCCTGGCTTATCCCCGTGATAAGCTGCAAATTCAAGTGCTCGACGATTCCGTTGACGAGACGACACTCCTGGCTCAGAAGAGGATTGCATACCATCGCGCCCGTGGAGAGGACATCGAACTAATCCATCGCCATAACCGTGTAGATTTCAAGGCGGGGGCCTTGCGTGAGGGCATGAATAGCGCCAAGGGGGAGTTCATCGCCCTCTTTGATGCCGACTTCCTTCCTCCCCAGGATTTTCTCCTGAAGACCGTGCCTCTCTTCCTTTCCGGAGAGCGCCTGGGCTTCATTCAAACCCGCTGGGGGCACATCAATAACACCTATTCACCATTGACCAAAGCGCAAACTATAGCTCTGGACGGCCATTTTGTCGTTGAGCAGACTGCCCGCCAGCGCTCGGGTCTCTTCATCAACTTCAACGGTGCTGCGGGCGTGTGGCGTAAAGTGTGCATCGAAGATGCGGGGGGTTGGCAGGGAGATACACTCTGCGAGGATATGGACCTGAGCTATCGCGCTCAATTGGCAGGCTGGGAACCCCTTTATCTGCCAAAGGTGGTCTGCCCGGCTGAGATCCCTCCCCAGATCCATGCCTTCAAGCGGCAGCAATCTCGCTGGGCCAGGGGTTCTATCAGATGCGCCTTGAAGCTGTGGCGTCCGATCCTCAGCGCACCGGTTTCGGGCTTCAAGCGCCTGCAGGGCCTCGTACATCTGACCAGTTACCTGGTCCACCCTCTGATGCTGCTGATCCTGCTTCTATCTGTACCCTTGTTGTTCATGCGACAACCCGTGGCCTTTCCGCTGATGTATCTGAGCCTCGCCAGCCTGGGGCCCCCAATTCTGTACACACTGGCGCAGCGAAGCCTGTATCCCGATTGGATCAAGCGAATCAGCTATCTACCCCTGTTGGTCCTGCTGGGCACCGGCCTCACGCTGAGCAACGCCAGGGCCATCTATGAAGAGCTGACGGGAAAGAAGGATGAGTTTGGCCGCACGCCCAAGTTCAGGCTGGAAAAGCGTCGAGACGATTGGAGAAGAAGCAGATACGCTTTGCCCTTTGATTGGATGGCTTTGGGGGAGATCCTAGCGGGGCTGTTTGCCGTACTCGGAGTCGGCATCGCTTTGCAACAAGGCAATTACTTGGCCATACCCTTCCTCATGCTTTACGTGCTGGGGTTCGGCTATGTGGCCTCGCTCACCATTATGCATTCAGCGCACGGCTGGACACGGCGCAAAGTTCCCGCGGCGAGGGCCAAGACACCCTTGGCGAGGAGCGCTCACCCCACTTGGCGACGGTGAGGATCTAGCAGGGTCCCCAACAAGCGTGGCAAGGTCATAGAAAGGCCTATTGTCCTTCCAGATCCTCCGGGTAGATGACCTCACCTCTATCGATGGCCCGGGACCCGCCTGGTATATCCAGTGGATAGTCGCTACCACCCAGAATGGCGCCACTGGGGGTGTAAGGTCCCACGGTGGGCCAATAGCCTATCTTCTCGTCAGTGGCAAACTCCATACGCACGATGGCCTTGACCCATTTGTACCCGTACTTCGATGGTGCAACCAAGCGCAATGGCGAGCCGTACTTGACAGGCAACAGCTCGTCATTCATGCGATAGGCGAATATCACTCCATCTCGCATAAGCTCCTCGATGGACTGGGACTCGTAGTAATCGTCGGCACAGAAGAAGTGCACCCACTGGGCCTGCGCCTGCGGATCAACCACTTCCATCAGTGCTGCTAGGCCAAATCCCTGCCACTTCGCCCGAGCAGACCAGCATTCAACGCACTTCAAACGTCTGATCTGCTGCACAGAGGGCAAGCTTTGCACATCTTCCAGAGATAGACTCTGAGGCCTTCTGACCAGCCCCTCTACCGCCAATCGCCACTCAGCAGGGTCTGGCGCGGGAAAGGGTTTATAATAGCGAACATAGAAACCAGGCACATTCTCATTACGTAACAACTCCATCTCTGGCGTGGCGCCCGGTGTCGCTGACCCAGATGGGGGAATCTCTGCGGGAGGAGCAGCGCAACCTGTTAGAGCCCCTGTGGCCACAACTCCAGCGGCACTCGCAGCAGTCAACCGCAAGAACTGACGCCTGGTGAGCTTCCTCATCTCGCTTTACCTCTCGTGCAATGAGGACCCTTGTGCCCTCCACCCCTGTCCCATATGAAACGCGCCGTAGGCAAGATGGGATGCATGTGTGAGCCTCGTAAAACTTGTCGGTATTGCCTATCAAAACCCAATATTCTATAATATCATCGATCTACCTACCGCACAAGACTATCCAATCCAGGAACTTGTCGATGCAACTGAGCACAGTCATCCCCGCTTTGAACGAGGGGAGAAATCTGCAACTGCTCCTACCTCGCCTCCACAGTGTTCTCTCCGATTTGAGGATAAGGGAGTATGAGATCATCGTGGTGGATGGAGGATCAACAGATGACACGGTGCAGGTTGCCCGCAATCTGGGCACAAGGATCATAGAGCAGGAAAAGCCAGGGTATGGAGGGGCACTAAGCGCTGGCTTCAAGGCTGTGAACGGAGAGTACATCTTGACCCTGGATGCTGATCTGTCCCACGATCCCGATTTCATCCGGCTGATGTGGGAGGCGAGGCGAGAAGCAGAGGTCATCGTTGCCTCGCGATACATTCCCCAAGGGTCAGCTCAGATGCCTTTCATCAGGCAGGTGCTCAGCATCATCTTGAATAAGGTCTTTACTAAGGGCCTATCTCTACCCCTGCACGATATTTCCAGCGGCTTTCGGCTTTACCGCTCCTCGACGATCAAGGAAATGCACCTCAGGAGCACCGATTTTGACGTCCTGGAAGAGATCCTTATCCGTTGCTACGCCCAGGGGTGGAGGATAAAGGAGGTCCCTTTCCAATATCTGCCCAGACAAGAGGGGGACTCTCATATCAGCCTTCTCCGGTTTGGATATGCCTATCTGCGGACCTTCCGCCACATGTGGGAATTGAGGAACTCAATTCTCTGCGCCGATTATGACGACCGGGCCTTTGATAGCCGCGTTCCGCCACAAAGATATTGGCAAAGAAAGAGGTACAAGA
>JBFFDV010000288.1:0-3303 GCA_041559215.1 Anaerolineae bacterium
ATACCCCGCCTGAGTATCTGGCCTATCTTCAGCGCGAGAATATCCCCTATCTGATTGCGGGGATAGAGCGAGTCGATCTCCACCTTGCCCTAGAGAAACTGGCATCCCAGTTAGGAGTTAGGCGCATACTGTCCACGGCCGGAGGGAGATTAAATGGCGCGCTCCTGCGCGCGGGGCTCGTGGACGAGATCAACATCGAGTTCTTTCCCGCCATCATCGGTGGGCCAGACACGCCGGCACTGTTTGACGCGCCGGCGTTGAAGCCAGATGAGTGGCCAACCAGGCTCGAACTGCTCTCCGCCCAAGTTGGATCTCAGGGACGGGTATGGCTTCGTTATCAAGTCGTTCAGGGGGAAGCGCAAGCTAGGCAAGCCTCTTAGCTGGCGGCTAGATGGTTTGGGCGCGAGGAACATGCCAGACACAGCTGTGCTTCACAACATCTTCAAGCTATACTTTCTGATCGGTCTGATTGCAAACGACCTGCTGTTTGCGGTCCACTTCAGGCGGATCAGACAGGCCAGAACTATCGATGCGCGCAAGACAGGGCTCGATATTCCTCTGTGGGTGCTTGCCTTATTGGGAACGCAGGCCATACCTGTAGTCTACGTGCTGACATCCTGGCTGGACTTCGCGGATTATCACTTGCCAACATGGTTTGGCCTTTTTGGCGCGGGACTCCTTGCCGTCGCACTGTGGCTCTATTGGCGGTCACACGCCGTCCTTGGTCGCAACTGGTCGCCGTCGCTGCAAATCCGGGAGGGGCACTCGCTGGTCACCCGTGGTGTGTACCGCTATGTTCGGCATCCTATCTACGCTGCGGACTGGCTATGGGGAATCGCCCAAGCGTTATTGCTACAGAACTGGATCGCGGGTTTGTCCTGTCTGGCGTCTTTCCTTCCTATATATCTGTATCGGGTTCCGCGCGAGGAGCAGATGATGCTCGAGCACTTTGGGGAAGAGTATCGTGAGTACATGAAACGAACCGGTCGCCTCATTCCGCGTTTTTGGAGATAGTTCACCCTGATCCGTAACGGCCCCAATCCCCGTAGTCGGTTCTTAGGCCATCAGCACGTTCAGTACTCCAATCCCAGAAGCTCGCTCAACCGGCTCCTCAAGTGTTCGGCATTGTAGTCAGCATCTTCCTTCAGGTAGAAGTCATATCGCAGACCATCTTCAGAGATCTCGAAGTCCTCATAAGCCTGAACGCCAACCCACTCGCCGATCTCCGCACCGTACGTGACCAAACTCTTCAGACCGGCGAGCTCAGTTAGAACCATGAGCTTTCTTACAAAGTCGCCTCGAGGTTCACTCAAATGAAATGTCATGGTCAGTGTGTCCGAGACCTCTATGCGCTCTATCACAGGCGGGCTAAGAGCAGTTTGAAATTCCCCTTCTCTTGTCTTTCTAAGGAGGTCAAAATCCGGTTCCTCCTGAGCTACCGTAGAAAGCTCCCGATCTAGCCAAATCGCTTTCTCAAGGTCCGTCAGGGCCAGCTCCAGATTTCCTTCTGGGCTCCTCGTTTCCAAGAGGGCTAGGTGATAGAAAGCCTTGGCCGCAGATGCACCGAGATCTCCCTCGAGAGTGCGATCCGCTACCTCGAAATAGTCGGAGAGGGCCTCAGTCCAGAGTTCCACTTCTCGGTACGCGTTCCCCCTCAGAACATAGAAGTCGATTTGGTCACGAACTGGATACTCATCCACCCGCCCGCTTTCGATGACCTCGTTGCACACCTCGATGGCCCCCGCGAAGTCGTCGTGGGCATAATAGAGAGATGCCAGTTCATGGCGGTACATGGCGTTGCTTTCGTCCAACTCAGTGGCCTTACGGTACTCATCGATGGCGTTGCCAGTTTCCCTTGTCGCTGTGTAGATTCGTGCCATGTGGGCGTGATTCTCGGCGCTGCGAACGTTACCCCTAGTAAGTAGACGCTCGGCTAGATCCGCTGCCATTTGGTAGGCGTGGAGAGCACCTTCCACTTGTTCCCTGGCCTGGAGAGCATCCTCCACTTGTCTCTCGGCGTAGAGACTGTACCCCAAATCCTCGTATGCCTGGACCAATTCCACGTCGGAGGCCGAGAGAGTGCCACGAAGCCGCTCGCTCGCCTTTATCCCGGCATCAAAATCCGGATCCTGCATGGCCTTCTTAAGCCACTCAGAGTCGCATTTTCTGGCTTCTTCGAGATTATTGCTGGCGTCCCACCCAGATATGGCGAGCTGGTCGCCTAGGCGAGCTAATTCGTAGTCGGGCTGGGCGTACAGGCGAGCCAATTCGTAGTAGGCTTGCCCGCAGTGCTCGCAGTTGGGATCGTGCTTGATGGCGTTGTCCAGATGCCCTTCTGCCGTCACACGGAGGTCTCCTAGCCCCTCTATGTCTGTCTCCAATGCCGAATAGTCCAGCCCTTCGGCAGCTTTCACGTACTGATCGGTGTACACGGCGCCGAGCCCTACGAGCGCTTCAACGCACTCGCTGTCAATCAAGAGAGCCCTGTCATATTCGGCGATGGACTCCTTTAGCTTTCCCTGGACTCTGTACGATTTGGCCCGATCAACGTGCCTGTCCGCCGACGCAGAATACTCGACAGGGAGGAAACTTGAGGCTTCAACCAGAGCAGCGTCGAAGGACACAGCGTCTTCATCTTGGGTGACTACGATCACCTTGTCAGCGGTCTGCCCAAGATACTCCACCCTCTCGGTCAACCTGCCTTCCCCAACAGTCATGCTGAGCGTCTCAAGCATGGACACGGCCTCGCCCTTTACGATGAACTCCACAAACACTGGACTTCCCCCTGCCAAGGATTGCGGGATATCGGGATACACCCAGCCCCCGTAGCTGATCAAGGCTGATAGGAGCAGGACGACGATGACAACGACCAGCTTAATCAACATAGTGATATCAGGTTGCGCACCTTCGCCGCGGCGGAGGATCTTACCGTAGTCTCTCGTGCCCAGATATGTGGCGCAAATCCCGCCCACGACGGCGAAAACATAAGCCCAGACGAATAGCCCAGCGTTCATCTTAAACCAATCGAAATTGATCAGCGGCGTCTCCATCGTCAACTCTACGCTTGGGAATCGGCGTAGCCAAGCAGATCTGATGGCAGCAGATCCGATGGCAGCCGTCGCCAGCACTGCAGCCAGCACTGCAAGGTAAGCCCACCGAGGGCGGAATGCAATAACCTTGCAGGCCTTATCGTATACCGCGCGGGCCCTCTCCGTCCATCTCGACTGCATGCGGGGCTTGCGCAGCGATTGGGCACAAGACCCAAGATGTAGGGGGGAATGAGGCGCGAGGGGACACCCCTCG
>JBFFDV010000289.1:0-3247 GCA_041559215.1 Anaerolineae bacterium
CCCTTCATAGAGAAGATATCCGAGCCCAGCACTTTCGAGATAATGACCGCCCTGGCTTTTCAATACTTCGCCGAGGGTGAGGTGGATCTGGCCGTGGTGGAGACAGGCCTGGGAGGCCGCCTGGATACGACTAACGTGATCGAGCCTCTGGTGGCGGTCATCACCTCCATCAGCTATGACCACACCTATATCCTGGGCAACAGCATAGAGGAGATCGCCGGCGAGAAAGCCGGCATCATCAAGGAGGGAAGACCCGTAGTCTGTGCTCCCCAACGGCCCGCTGCGGAAGAGGTGGTAGCCAGAGTCAGCCAGGAGAGGAAAGCGCCCTTCATCCTGGTGGGCAGGGACTGGCTTTGGCAGGAGGGAGAGGCCGATATGGAAGGGCAGGCTTTCAGTGTGAGGAGCGAGATACCCGACGCAAAGGGGCTCATCGCAGACACGGGCAGTCGAGACTTCTGGATCCCCCTGCTGGGCCGATATCAGGTGGTGAACGCCACGACCACCATCGCCACGATAGACCAACTGTGCCGTCAGGATATAGAAGTATCCCTGGAGCAGGTGCACGGAGGGTTGCAGCGAGCGCGCTGGCCTGGTCGCCTGGAGATTCTCGGACGAGAGCCTCTGTTAGTGGTAGATGGAGCGCATAACGTCGATTCGGTGCAACGACTGATGAGGGCGCTACGGGAATACCTCCCCTTCGACAGACTGATCCTGGTCGTGGGCTTCTCGGCTGACAAGGATATCGCTGGGATGATGAGAGCACTTATCTCTGAGGCCCAGGAAGTGATCGTCGCTCAGTCCAAACATCCTCGGGCCGCCGAGCCTGAATCCATAGTGAAGGAGTTAGAGCCATCGGAAACCTCAGTGAGCATCGTCTCCGACGCGCCTTCGGCGCTGTGGCGAGCCCTGGAATTGGCCGATAAAGGGGACTTGGTATGCGTCACGGGCTCTCTCTTTGTGGTTGCCGAGGCGAGGGCCGCGTGGCTAGAGGCGAAGGGAGAGGAATTCGAGCGAGACCCGCCTCTGTAATTCCTGGCAACCGCCGCGGGCGGCCTTCCCCCGATTGTCTACGCAGTCGTGGTCTTCAAAAACCCCTCTATGGCAACGCTCACCTGTTCGGGCTGCTCCAGCATCACCATATGTCCTGCTCCGGGGATGATGGTCAGCATTGCATTGGCGATATGCTCCTGGAGGAACTGACAATACTTGGGTGGCGTCAGCTGGTCCTCCTCACCACAGATAATAAGCGTTGGACAGCGAATCTCCCCCAACCTGTCCATCACGTCGAAATTGTCACAGGCGACCAAATCGCCATGCGGCACCGCCGGAGCGTTCGCCAGCAACTCCCCTCGGCCCAGATCCACCAGCTCTTGATCGACACCCTCTGCATATGCATAGCCCAGGATCATCTCCACCGTGGACTCGAAGTCGTTCAGCAGGCCCTCCAAGAAGCTGGGTAGTACCCGCAATCTGGCCCCCGTGCCCACAAGGATCAGCCTATCCACCTCCGAACCATCATCGAGGGCGAACTGCTGGGCGATGGCCCCGCCCATGGAATGCCCCACCAGGGTTGTCCGTGTCAGTCCCAAAACTTTCAGGAAATTAGATATAAAGTCCGTGTAGTCGTCAATGGATGTCCGTGCCTCTCCCCCCGAACGGCCATGTCCGGGCAAGTCTAGGGCGTACAGGTCGGCTCCACGCACGGATTGCAACTGATATCCCCAGTGGCGATGAGTGCCACCGAAACCGTGAATGAAGACTACCGAGCTCTCCCCCGCTTCTGTCGAACGCTGAACATAGAAAATGTCCTCACCGGCGACTTTGACCTTAGGCAAGACAAGACCTCCTCTCTTCCATATCCGACAGCGCTGCCAGAAACCGTCGCTGTCCCGATGTGACCTCGTTTTCTCTGGCGATTGGTCCCTCAAGTGCGAAGCAAGACACAATTACCCTTTCGCTCGAGCCAAGAACTCCTCGGCCTGCATAGCCGCCCGGGCGCCAGAACCCACAGCTGTGGCGATCTGGCGAGCAATCTTCTCCTGAACGTCGCCGGCAGCGAAGACCCCCTCCACGCTGGTTCTCTGCCGCTCGTCCGTTACAATACGACCGACCTCATCCAGTTCCAACTGTCCCTTGAATAGGTCGCTATTCGGTAGAGAACCCACAAATATGAACACCCCCTGGGCTTCCAGAGTTGATTCCTCCCCTGTGTTTACGTTCTTGAGACCGACGCCGGTCACGTCGCCGTTACCTATGACCTCAGTCACCACTGTATCCCAGATAGGCTGTATCTTGTCGCTGGCCATGACCTGATGTTGAACCATCTCCTCAGCCCGCAAACTGTCGCCTCGATGAACCATATACACCTTGCTCGCAAATTTGGTGAGGAAGAGCGCCTCCTTGGCCGCAGCGTTTCCTCCACCGACTACCACCACGGTCTGACCATGGTAGAAGAAACCATCACACGTGGCGCAGAAGGATACACCCCGCCCGATAAAGTCCTCCTCTCCTGGGACGCCCAGCCTACGGGCGGATGTGCCGGTGGCGATAATGAGGGCCTCGGCCTGGTATTCACCCCCATGAGTTGTGAGCTTGAAGGGACGAGAGGACAGGTCCACCGACACCACCTCGTCCATCAAAAGCTCAGCTCCGAAGCGCTCGGCCTGCTGTCGCATCAGTTGAGCCAGTTCAAAGCCAGAGCCTTTAGGGAATCCCGGGTAATTCTCTATGCTCTCGCTCCATGCCATCCGCCCACCTATCTCCTTGCCGCTTATGAGAAGAGGGGATAGCTTCGCACGGCCAGAGTAGATGGCTGCCGACAGCGCGGCCGGACCAGAGCCAATGATTATCAAGTCACGCGTTTCCATACTCGCCTCTCCTTACTGTGTCTTGATCCCAACGGATTACAACCGTCGGAAACAAGCTTTATGCCATGTTTGGAGCGAAGCTCCAGCGCGGACTATTATATCCTATTCGGGCTTGTCCAGCAATTAGGCACAAGACCCAAGATACAGGGGTATGAAAGGTGCGAGGGGACACCCTTCGACGAACAGAACTCAGGGCAGGCCCCCACTAGTGTTGCACAAAAATGAACAGAGCGGGGGTTCAGGG
This sequence comes from Anaerolineae bacterium, assembly GCA_041559215.1. GTDB lineage: Bacteria > Chloroflexota > Anaerolineae > UBA7937 > B3-Chlor > JBFFDV01. The sequence goes on from JBFFDV010000289.1 coordinate 3,112, forward strand.
GGCGGCCAGTCACCCTTCGTCAGGCTCAGTGCAGGCCTGGCGAGGGAAGTGGGGGTGTCCCCCACAGAAAGTTTACTTCCCCCCTCCCCCAGTGGCTGCCGCACCGCTTTACCAGTTCTCCCAATGCACTGGGGGA
>JBFFDV010000290.1:0-3243 GCA_041559215.1 Anaerolineae bacterium
ACGGGGGGCAATATGGAGCCTCTGAAAGCGCGCATGGACTTCGAGTTGGAGAGTATGAGCACCGAGTTCTCTGCTGAGGTGGAGGCCAAGATAAACGAGGAGGTGGCTGCGGCCCGTCCCGTCAATACCAGAATATTGCCACGGGAGGAGGCTTTTCAGATTCCGGATCTGATCCGCACCAAGATCAATCTACTGCCGGAGAGCATCCAGGAGGTGCGGGTGGTGGAGATAGAGGGGCTGGACTTGCAGGCCGATGGTGGTACTCACGTTGCCAATACCAGTGAGGTGGGCCGCATCAGGGTCACAGGTCACGAAAGCAAGGGGCGTATCAACAAGCGTTTGCGCATCGAGTTGGTAGAACAAGTTGGAGGTTGATGTTATGTTTCGGGACGTACCGGCCAAAGTGGATTTCCCCGCTCTGGAGAGGCGGATACTACGGTGGTGGGATGAGACAGATGCTTTCCAAAAGTTGGTGGAGAGAAACAGGGGCAAGAAGCGCTGGTCATTCATTGATGGACCCATCACGGCCAACAACCCTATGGGAGTTCATCACGCCTGGGGTCGCACCTACAAGGACCTCTTCCACCGATACAAAGCGATGCAGGGGCACGCGACACGGTATCAGAACGGGTTCGATGGCCAGGGGCTGTGGATCGAAGTGGAGGTGGAAAAGGAATTGGGCTTCACCTCCAAGCGCGATATCGAGAAATACGGAATCGCCCGGTTCGTTGAAAAGTGCAAGGAGCGTGTGCGCAAGTTCTCGGACATACAGACCCAGCAATCTATCCGCTTGGGCTACTGGATGGATTGGGACAATTCTTATCAAACTATGTCTGATGAGAACAATTATACCATCTGGCTATTTCTCAAGAAGTGCCACCAGAACGGGTGGATCTATAAGGGGCGAGACGTGATGCCTTGGTGTCCCCGTTGTAGCACCGCGATCTCCGAACATGAAATCGTCACCGAGGGATACCAGGAGCTGACCCATCCTGGCGTTACCCTTGCCTTTCCACTCGTTGATCGTGAGGGGGAATCGCTCTTGATCTGGACTACCACGCCGTGGACCCTTACCTCCAACGTGGCTGCTGCGGTGCATCCCGAGGTACCCTACGTCAAGGTGAAGCAGGGTGAGAACTACTATTATCTGGCTCGCGAAGCTCTGCCGATATTGCAGGGACCTTACGCGGTCGTGGAGGAGCTGTATGGTGCAGATATGGCAGGCTGGACCTATGACGGCCCTTTCGATGAGTTGCCTGCACAAGATGGTGTGAAGCACAGGGTGATACTGTGGGACGAGGTGAGCGAGGCTGAGGGCACAGGCATCGTACACATAGCGCCAGGGTGTGGGAAGGAAGACCTGGAGCTAGGTAAAGAGTATGATCTGCCGGCTATAGCACCCCTGGACGAGTTTGGCACCTTCGTGGAGGGTTTTGCTTGGCTTTCCGGCCTCAATGTCGCCGATTCCGCTGAGCCAATCTTTGAGGATTTGCGCAAGAAAGAGCTTTTGTATCGCGTGGAGGACTATACTCACCGCTATCCGGTCTGTTGGCGCTGTCAAAGCGAACTCGTCTTCCGTCTGGTGGATGAATGGTTCATCTACATGGATGAGCTTCGTTACCAGATCATGGATGTGGTGCGGCAGATCAGGTGGATTCCTGAGTTCGGCATGGATCGCGAGTTGGACTGGCTGCGCAATATGGAGGATTGGATGATCTCCAAGAAGCGGTACTGGGGGTTGGCCTTGCCCATCTATGAATGCTCCTGCGGTCACTTCGAGGTGATTGGCAGTGAAGCGGAGCTAGAGGAGAGGGCGGTTGAAGGATGGGAGCAGTTCGAGGGCCACTCTCCCCATCGTCCCTGGATCGATGCGGTGAAGATCCGCTGTCCAGAATGTGGCGCCGTGGTGTCACGCATCCCCGATGTGGGGAATCCCTGGTTAGACGCAGGCATAGTGGCTCTTTCCACCCTCAACTATCGGCACGATAGGGAGTATTGGGAGAAATGGTATCCCGCTGATTTCATCACCGAGTCCTTTCCTGGCCAGTTTCGCAATTGGTTCTATGCCTTGCTAGCCGAAAGCACCGCCATGGTGAATCGTCCACCCTTCCTCACGGTTTTTGGATACGCTCTGGTCAAGGACGAACATGGTGAGGAGATGCACAAGAGCAGTGGCAATGTCATCTGGTTCGATGAGGCTGCGGAGACGATGGGGGTGGATGTGATGCGCTGGATGTATTGCACCCACAATCCTCGCACGGATCTGCACTTCGGATATGGCCCGGCAGATGAGGTGCGGCGCCGCTTCCTCATACCTCTTTGGAACGTCTATTCGTTCTTCGTCACTTATGCCAACATAGATGGCTGGACTCCGCAAAGGATGGCAGCAACTGGTACGCAGATACAACCGACCAGTCTCCTCGATAGGTGGATCCTATCCAGGTTGCAGTTCCTGATCAAAGAGGTCACGGAACGCATGGATGATTATGACTGCGTTCCAGCCGTGCGAAGCATGGAGGCTTTTGTGGATGATCTCTCCAACTGGTATGTGCGTCGCAGCAGGCGGCGTTTCTGGAAGAGCGAGCAGGATGAGGACAAGAACATGGCCTACTGGACCCTTTATCGGTGTCTGGTAACTCTGCTCAAACTATTGGCTCCTTTCATACCGTTCGTCACTGAGGAGATGTATCAGAATCTGGTTCGCACCGTTGATGCCGATGCACCGGAGAGCGTCCATCACTGCGAGTTTCCGATGGCAGATGAGGCACTGTTCGACGAGAAGCTGACGGCTGACATGGACCTGGTCATCAAGTTGGCCAGTCTGGGGCGATCAGCGCGTGGCCTGGCTGGCATCAAGTTGCGCCAGCCCTTGGCCTGGGCAGTGGTGGCAGGGCCCTTCGCTGGACAGACACAGCCTTTGGGTGGTCTGGCAGAGTTGGTGCTTGATGAGCTTAACGTCAAAGAACTTCGCTTCACCGATGATAGGAGTGAGTTGGTCAGCTACGTCCTCAAGCCTGACCCGGGGGTGTTGGGGCCGAAATACGGGGCTCTGTTCCCAAAGATACGGGAAGCTGTGGCACCTCTTGACGCCGCCAGCTGGGCGCGGAGGTTGCGAGCGGGCGAGGCGATGCAGATCACCCTGGATGGGGAAACGATCGAGTTGCTGTCCGAGGAGGTGGCGGTGGAAGCAAGACCCCATGAAGGGTATGCTGTATCCGAGGAAGGTGATTACATGGTGGCAGT
>JBFFDV010000291.1:0-3240 GCA_041559215.1 Anaerolineae bacterium
CAAAAGCCCAGGGAGCACGAGGGGCCTGCCCTGAGCGAAGTCGAAGGATGTTCCCTCGCCCTTCATTCTCCCCCTTATGTTGGGGCTTGTGCCGAATCGCTGCACAAGCCCGGGATATCAGGCAGCGGGACATGTGGCTGTGCAGAAGGTATCATGCGTTTGACCCGGCTTTCCCTGAGTAACTTCCGAAACTACGTGCGGCTAGATTTGGATTTCTCCAACCCCATTACGGTATTGCAGGGCGGTAATGCCCAAGGTAAGACCAACCTTTTGGAGGCTATTTACTACCTGGCTACTGCCGGTTCCCCCCATGCCCGTGCCGACCGGGAGTTGATCAACTGGCTGGCCAACGAGGAGCAGATGCCTTTCGCGCGCCTGGAGGCTGAGGTTGAGGGAAGCGATGCCTTGCGCGAGGTGAGCATAGTACTCCTCCAAACCCCCGATAGATTGCAAAAAGAGATAAGGATCAATGGGGTCAGGCGGCGTGTCTTGGACCTGATAGGCCAGGTCAAGGTGGTCCTTTTCATGCCTGAAGATATCGACCTCATTGCTGGTTCCCCCGAGGCGCGCCGCCATTATCTCGATAGCAGCATCTGCCAGATAGATCGTCGCTATTATCAGTCCCTCCAAGTATATAACCGCGTCCTCAGCCAGCGTAATAGCCTCTTGCGCAGGCTCCGTGAGCATGGTGGGGATCCTCAACAACTGGATTTCTGGGATCAGCGTTTGGTGGAGGAGGGAAGTCGGCTTATAAGTCGCCGCCTGGAGATCGTAGCCGAGTTGGATCGTCTGGCTCAAGATATCCATCCTCACCTGACGGGAGGAGCGGAGCGGTTGCGCCTTCTATACAGATGTAGCTTGCCTCTGGAAGGAGAGGAAGGGCTCGAGGTGTACTACCAGTTGCCTCTGGAGATGGTGCGATCTGCTGCGACCATGATGGGAAGGGAGGCTGCGAGCAGTCCCCAGATCAGGGCTGTCTTCCAGCAGCAACTGAGGGCGCAACAGGAGGAGGAGATAGAGCGGGGCATGACCCTCATCGGCCCCCATCGGGATGATCTGCGCTTTCTCATAGGCGGTGTGGATATGTGCATCTATGGCTCTCGAGGGCAGCAGCGCACCATCGCCATCTCCTTGAAGTTGGCGGAGATAGAGTTGATCCGTGCCGAGACCGGCGAAGAGCCAATCCTGCTGCTGGATGATGTGATGTCTGAACTGGATGAGGAGCGACGGCGATACCTGATGGATGCCATTAACAAGGAGGAGCAGGTCATCATCACCACCACCGACCTCAGTTCCTTCTCCGGGCCCTTCCTGGAGCAAGCGACGGTGTGGAGAATCCAGGGGGGAATATTGGAGAAGCTGGGGTCCTAATTTCGGTGGACTAGACGCCGGTGAGAGGGCGCTTGGCGGGGATGCCCGCCCGGCGGGGATATTTCTGCGGCGTAGGCGCGACCTTTTCCACTACCACGAGGTGTCGGGGAGCTTCCAGCCCTGGCAAGTGCACCGCCCTCACCTCTTTCATCTGGCCCCCCAAGAGCTTCATCGCTGCTTGGGCAGCCTCTACCTCATCTTCGATCTCCATCCCCTTCTGAGCCACGAACATACCTCCTAGGGTGAGCAGCGGCAGGGCGTATTCTAGCAAGATAGGCATCTCGGCTACCGCGCGGGCCAGGGCGACCTCATAACGCTCACGGTGAGCGGGCTGTTGCCCCACTTCCTCGGCCCGCCCTCTCACTATGTCCACCTCTCGCAGCCCCAGCATCGCCACGATGTGTTCCAAGAAGCGGGCCTTCTTCCCTGTGGCTTCCAGCAGGGTCAGCTTTATCTGGGGATGTACTAACTTGAGCGGCACTCCGGGGAAGCCCACTCCCGCGCCGATGTCTATATATCTCGCCTGGGGAGGGATACTGGTGAGGACTTGTAAGCAAGAGAGTGAATCGAGGAAGTGCTTGACTTGTACTTCCTCATAGTTGGCAATGGCGGTGAGACTAACTCTCTCGTTCCAGATGATGAGTTCCCGATAATAGAGCTCGAAGGCCTCCACCTGCTCGGGCATCAAACTCAGGCCCCACTCTCTGGCACCCCTCTTCAGTACTTCCATTCACGACCTCACTAGCACTAGGCTCAGTAGATTATACCACAATGGAACAAGCGTTCACAAAATTGCTGGAGTCTGCACTCTTGCCCTTGCAGGCCGGGTATGATAATATCGAAGGGAATGGCGGGGCTGTTAAGATGAGCGAACCAGAGGTTGATATTGACCTGGTAAAGAGGTGGGCTCGACAGGCGGGGGAGATCGCGCTGCGACACTTCAACCATGCGGAGGCCAGTTGCAAAGAGGATCGAACCTTGGTCAGCCCTGCGGATCGCGAGATCGAGGACTTGTTGACGGGATATGTCAAGGCCACCTATCCCGAACATGGCGTCATCGGCGAAGAGGGTACCAGGGAGATGCGTGGGGAGTATGTCTGGGCCATAGACCCCCTTGATGGCACACGGGCTTTTCTGTCAGGCCTGCCGGTATGGGGCGTCTCTATCGGCTTGTTGTGGAGGGAGAAGCCCTGGCTGGGCGTCTTCTATATGCCTCTACTCGGCGACTATTACTACAGTGCCAGTCCTATGGGAGGCGCCTTCTGGAACGATCAACCTATCCATTGTCCGGTCAGCGACCGCTGGGATCGAAACAGCCTCTTATGTGTGCCCTCCGACATCCATTGGCGCTATGAGATAAACTTCTCTGGCATAACACGCTCTCTGGGCAGTGCCGCTGCGCATCTTTGCTATGTGGCCCGCGGCTCGGCCGTGGCGACCTTGTTAGGCAACCCTGGGATCTGGGATATCGCCGCCGGTACCGCTATCCTGCAGGCGGCAGGCGGTGCGCTTCGTTACCTGGATGGCGGGGAGGTGGAGATGGGAAAACTGGTGAAGCAGGGCAAATCGCAGGAACCGATGCTGGCCGCCCATCCTTTGGTGATAGATCGCCTCGCGCCTTTGATCAAGGTGAGAGGAACACCCTAGCCAGGGCATAAGAGGGTATGGAGCTACAAAGTAGTTCTACTCCTCACTCAGTTCCTCGTTGGTTAAGGTGAATATCAAACGCCCACTAGCAGTCGTATCAGCTCTCTGTCTCGCTTTCATCGGGCAGACCTATTTCTCTCATGAGGGCCCGGCGATAGACGGGGTCATCCTCTTCGGCCTGGGCGCCCTCTGCCTCCTGGTCATCCCGCCACGACGAGGTGA
>JBFFDV010000292.1:0-3236 GCA_041559215.1 Anaerolineae bacterium
AGACCGGTGGCCCGGTGGACGTCGCGGGATCGCTGCCTAAGGCGTTGAAAGCTCTGGGTCATGATATTCGTGTGGCAATGCCCAGGTATGGCAGCATTGATGTGGAGAGGTTGCCCTGACCGAGGCCTTATCTGAATTTGCTGTACCTTTCGGTGAAGGGACTGAGCCAGCCGGGATCTTACAAGCGATCATCGAAGGCGGAGTGCCGGTCTATATGGTGGACAATGCCAAATACCGTGACCGCGACGGCATCTACATGCACCCCGATGATGCCGAAGGTTCATTTTTCTCTGCCGGGCTGCTGTAGAGATGCTCAAGATCATGGAGTGGCAGCCAGACATTATCCACTGCGCGGGGCATGACGGCAGACTCCTCCTGGCAGGCTTCGGCAAGGAAATATGCGGATTTGTACGATCGCGCCCTGGCTACGAAGGCCGTGGCGCGGGAGCCCGAAGAATACTAGATTCTCGGGCGAAGAAGGGGTGAGAGTGCAGAGGATATGAGAGAGAGAAAGACTATCACCGATCTTGACGAGGTGGTTGCTGCTCTGCCGTTGGCCGAGAGGCAGCGATTCGAGGGCATCTTCCATATTAGCTGCTCCATAGGCAGGTTGAAGCCTCCGCCCTCCATGTATGGATGGATCGAGAACCACTTTGGGTCCGTTGAGGCGGTATTGGAACAGCAGATTGTGCGGGTCACGAACCTGGTCACCATGGAGGGCGCGCTATTCAATGGGGTTCGTTCTCAGCGCCCCATGGTGACTGAGAAGTCACAGGAGTTGGAAAAGCTAATCGCTGAAGACTTGGGAGGGCCCTTCTGCCGGCCCTTGGAGGGCACTCCGGAGGATATCTTTGGCAGGGTCGAGGGCAAGTATTGCGTCAGCGCCAGTAACATCGCGAAGTTTGACGGTTTGCATGGCGTGATAGTATTTGATGAACACAACCCTCTGAACCTATCTGAAGAGAGAGTACGAGACTATATTGATACAGCCCTGGAGTGGGCCCAGCGAGCGCGGGCGACCGATGAGGACGCCAAGTACTTCTTCTTCTTGTGGAACTGCATGTGGAGGGCTGGTGCCTCCATAGTACACGGACATGCACAGGTGGTCCTAGGGCGCGATATGCACTACGCTAAAGTGGAACACTTGAGAGCAGCAGCCTTGGAGTATGAAAAGGTGATGGGCAGAAACTACTTCGATGACCTGTATCGTGTCCATCGCAGTCTAGGGCTTACCTTGGACGCGGGCGGCACTCGCATTCTGGCCTATCTGACACCCATCAAAGAGAAAGAAGTGTTCTTCATCTCCGAGGAGCTGAATGATGACTTGAAGAGCTTGGTATATCGGGTGCTTAACTGCTACATTCGAGGCTTGGGGGTGAGCAGCTACAACGTTGCCATTTGTATGCCTCCTATCGGCCCCGTGGAGGAGGATTGGGGCGGATTTCCTGTGCTAGTGCGCGTTCTGGATCGAGGCGACCCGATGAATAGGACTGCGGATATGGCGGCCATGGAACTCTATGCCTCAAGTATCGTCTCCAGCGACCCCTTCCGGGTCATTGAGGCTCTTAGAGATTGGATGGAGAAGTGAACCAATTCGGGGTTCTTGTCTTGCGAGCGAACCTGTGTTATAATATAAATGAGAGACGGTAATAGAAGGAGGATGAAATGCCTGGTTTGGGTTCTATAGGCTTGCCTGAGCTGCTGATCGTGTTGGTGATAATCATCATCATCTTTGGTGTGGGGAAGCTGCCCGAGATAGGCGGGGCCTTGGGCAAGGGTATTAGAGAGTTCCGCCGTGCTTCTCAGGGTTTGTCTGTAGAAGAGGAGAGCGCGGAGGAGAAGGAGGAAGAGCAGAAAGAGAGCTGACTCCGAGTATCGTTCCTACTTGGTACCAGCCCCCATTATGGAGGCTTAGGCAATTATGTTGCCCGTTAATGGCGGGACACCATATGTGAAACAGTTGAGCCCGACAGAAGTCGGGCTCATTTCGTTGACTCGAGTACCCCTAGCAGGATTCGAACCTGCGACACATGGTTTAGGAAACCACTGCTCTATCCTGGCTGAGCTATAGGGGCTCGACTCTACTTGAATTATAACCCATCCGTGCTTTCTTGTAAAGCTGGGACATGTAGGGTATAATGCAATCACACGGGGCGTAGCGCAGTCCGGTCAGCGCGCACGGTTCGGGTCCGTGAGGTCGGAGGTTCAAATCCTCTCGCCCCGACTTTTTTGTTTTTGTGCCCCCATAAGGAGAGGTGGCCCCGTGGACAAAATTGAGCTCACTCCCATCGGCATCATCCGCTCTCCGTATAAGGAGGACAAGAATATGCCCGTCCAGGGGCGCTTCAAGGATGATGTCCAAGGCTGGATCGAGCTCAAGGACGAATACATTCCCGGCTTAAGAGACCTGGACGGGTTCAGCCATGCTATCCTGATCTACTATTTCCACCGCTCCGATGCCGAATACCTGGAAGCCCGCCCCTTTCTGGAGCAGCAAACCCATGGCATCTTTGCCATCCGGAGCCCTCACAGGCCCAACCACCTCGGCTTCTCTATTGTGAAGATCCAAAGGATCGAAGGAAACAGGCTGTATTTCACCGAGGTGGACATGCTCGATGGAACGCCCCTCCTCGATATCAAGCCCTATGTGGCGTACTTTGACAGCCGGGACGATGTCAGGTGTGGCTGGTTGGACAAGCATTTCGCCAATGGCAAGATTCCTGAGGGGACCATCATTGATTAGAATGACGCGGATCGTCGCTTTTATCGATCTCCGATTGTAGCGTGGTCAGATTCTCGCCGAATTGCCTTGTCGCGCTCCGTAGGGCGCTTTCTGCGTCCACTCCCAGTTGATGCCCCAAGTGGGCCAGCGCGAAGAGAAGCTGGCCCAGTTCCTCAGTGGCTCCCTCTTCTTGATCCCTGGTTTCTCTTAGCTTCTTTAACGTTTCGTCAATCTCGGTCAGTAAGTCCTCTCTCTTAGGAGGGACGAGGCCTTCTCGTTTCGCTCGTTCTTGAGCTCTTTGAGCCAGGGTCAGAGCAGGCAGGCTCAAGGGCATTCCCCATAGGAGGTCGTCTTCTCCTGGCTTCTCTTCCCGCTTGATCGCCTGCCAGTTGCGAAGCACTTCGTCGGCGTCAGTCACTTCCACGTCGGCGAACACGTGGGGATGGCGACGGACTATCTTGGCGATAATCGTCTCCAGCACCTGCGCCAGGGTGAACTCTCCAGCCTCCGCTGC
>JBFFDV010000293.1:0-3231 GCA_041559215.1 Anaerolineae bacterium
GGAGATGAGCGCCGAATGGTCTGAGGAGAAGCGGAAGAATGTAGTCAGTGCCATCCCCCTGGGCAGGATGGGCAAGCCGGAGGAGGTGGCGGAGGTGGTAGCCTTCCTCGCCTCAGACAAGGCCTCTTTCATCACTGGAGAGATCATAGACGTAAATGGTGGCTTCCTGATGGATTGACAGCGCTCGACTTGGGACTCGGCTCTGGCATTTCTCAGCAACCGCTGAGGGAGTTGGGAAAGGGAAGCGCTCCATTGCCAAGAGCATACCAGCATCTGCCGAATGCGCTTTGAAGATGCGGGGAAACGGGGCAAACTGACCGGGAGAGATGATCCCGGGAGGGCAGCGTTTAACGGACGATGGCAGAACAGTACATAATCGGCCTGGATATCGGAACCACAAGTTGCAAGGCCTTGGTTGTGAACGGTGACGGAACACCGCTGGGGACTGAGATCGTTTACTATCCCGTCCTCTCCCCCCTTCCCACATGGGCCGAGCAAGATCCAGAGGTGATATTCACCGCTGTTCTTGACGCCGTCAAGAGTTCCATCGCCTCATCGGGGATAGAGCCAGACCAAGTGCTGGCAATAGGAGTAAGCGCTGCCATGCATAGCGTTCTTGCGGTGGATGCTGAGGGTAATCCCCTCACCAGGGCCATCATCTGGGCTGACACCAGAAGTGCGGCATCCTCCGCTCAACTAAGGGCGAATTATGACAGTCATCGGATCTACCGGAGAACGGGATGCCCTGTCCATCCGATGTATCCCCTATCCAAGATAGATTGGCTTCGGAGCAACCTCCCTGAAGTGTATCAAAAGGCACACAGGTTCATCTCCATAAAGGAGTATGTGATTCACAAACTATTGGGGAGGTACATAGTCGATAGGTCCGTGGCCTCAGCCACCGGTCTATTCAATATTCACCAACTCGACTGGGACGAGGAGGCGCTGGAGATGGTGGGGATAGGGCCCGATCGACTTTCGGAGCATGTTCCCACCACTACTGTTTTGCAGGGCATCGAATCAAGCCGTGCAGAAGCGATGGGTGTGCGGCCTGACTGCCTCCTGGTCGTGGGTGCAAGCGATGGGATCTTATCTAATGTGGGTGCCGGATCGGTGGAGCCAGGCCAGGTCACATGCATGATCGGGTCCAGTGGTGCTGTAAGAGCCACCTCCAGGCAGCCCAAGGTAGTCGATTAGGAGAGAACTTGGTGTTATGTCCTCACCGACGAAGCTTGGGTCGTGGGCGCAGCGATAAACAATGGCGGCTTGGTATACCAATGGTTTCGAGAGCGTTTCTACCCTGGAGAGCAGGAGACATATGAGCTCCTCAATGAGGAGGCAGCCCAGGTGGGCGTTGGTTCGGAGGGCTTGATCTTTCTACCCTATCTGACTGGCGAAAGGAGCCCCAATTGGAATCCCAACGCCCGGGGAGTTTTATTTGGCTTGTCCCTGCGCCATGACCGCCGGCACTTCGTTAGAGCGATCATGGAAGGTGTAGCCTATAGAATGTATAGCGTGCTTCTGGCATTGGAAGAGGTCGCCGGAGAGATAACAGAGATCAGAGGGTCAGGTGGGTTCCTGCGGTCACCTCTTTGGATTCAGATTATGGCCGATGTGTATGGCCGAGAGCTAGTTGTTCCTCAGGTCATCGAGACCACCAGCCTCGGGGCGGTCTTTCTAGCGATGTATGCTTTGGGGCAACTAGACAATCTCAAGGACGTAAGGCAATACGTGCCTATCGAGACCCGCTACATTCCGAACATGCAGAACCATGAGCTCTATCTAAGCTTGTTCGACATATATCAAGAGGTATACCACGGAGTAACAGACCAATTCCCCGAGATTTGCGAGATACAGGCGGCTTCGATTCAACGGTCCGGCGAGCCGTACTGAATCAGAGGTTTTGTTCATCACTCGCCCCACGGCCACTTGCCAAGCCCCATGGCCCCACCGCGGAGGGGGGCGATATAGCAGCGCCGCACGGCCTCTTTCGGACCTCACCGATGGGAAATGGCACTACAGCTTCAGCGAGTCGTCAGCCGCTCCGGTCCTCGGCTGGGGCAGCCAGTGCATAGACCCGCATCACCTTCCCGCCTGGTCGCACCGTCTCCTTCTCCAGCATCATCCCCAACTTGAGAGCCACGCGCTCGGAAGGCGCGTTTCTGGGATCGATCAGGGAGATGAGACGCGGCAGGCCTAGCTCCTCAAAGGCATACCTCATGATGGCCGATGCGGCCTCGGTGGCATATCCCATCCCCCAAGACCTCCGCTCAAGGACGTAGACCAGCTCAACCTCATTTTGGCCATCCACTTCCTTCTCGATAAGGCCGCAGTCGCCTACCACCATGCCTGACGACTTCTCTACCACTGGCCAGAGGTCAATCTCGGGCGGATCCGGCGACTGAGCATCCTGCTCGACCAATCGCTTGACTTCAGCCTGATCACGCGGGCCTCCCATGAACTGGGTGACCTGAGGATCGGCCCAGATAGCAGCCAGCGGGGCAGCATCCGAGAGCTGGAGTGACCTGATCAGGAGTCGAGGAGTCTCTGTCTGCATCGTGACCTGCACTGGAAATGCCAACGTGCTATGATGGCGCAAACCCGAAACGGGCTAGCCAACGGACCCTAATCACCGCGGTCCACCTGGTGATTCCGCGGGCATCTTTTTCCCTTCGCTTTCTTCAGACCCACTCATTCACCTTTCCTCGTGAACTCATAGAGCCATCCAAAAGCAAGAAAGACAAGGCCAGTGATGAGTTGATCATCCAACCCACCGTGCACGATGGTGCCGACAAGTCCAGATACCCCAAACACAAGCCCAAGTAGGATTGCTACATTCTTGAGGTTAAAGGCTCGGCGAATGATGTTCATTGGATTCTCCTTTCTCTTCCGGTTGATTGTGCGCAGCGCCGCCTGGCCTCTCATTAGAAGCACATTTCTCGACCTATTCATTCCATCCGGCACGCCAGGCGAATGTCGGTCCCAACAGCCACATCTCTTGCGAAGTGAGTTCTGATTGTGTCACAGATGGCTCTCTTTGGCAAGCAGTTTCTACCCATGGTGATTTCGCAAGAGCCTGCTACACCAACAAAAACCCCTGCGCTGCCGATGTCACAGTAGGCGCACAATCCAGTCTCGCCCCGTTGTCGTATTTGCGAACTGCAGGGGCAGGCGTGGGCAGCCCAGACACGAGGGGAATACACACGGCCCCGCTGTGATGAGGAAGGCGAC
>JBFFDV010000294.1:0-3216 GCA_041559215.1 Anaerolineae bacterium
CAACGACTGGCTTCATGGCCCGCCAACTACCGGTCTCATATTCCTGCGCGTTGCCGGCGTCGACGATCTTGCCTCCAATCGGTATCTCTCGCCAACCAGCTTTCAGATTTACCATAATTAACCCTCCTGCACCTCCCGTGCGGCTTGCTCAACAGCCTCCACGTTCCTTTTGACCACCTCGACCCCAAACTTGTCCCCGAATTGCTTACGCGTCTGAGCCACCAGATCCTCAATGGTCAGAAGGCCTGTAGCCCTGGCCAGCGCGCCTAGCATCGGCGTATTGGTGATCTCGCGGCCTAGAGTCTCTAGGGCGATCTTCGTAGCATTCACGGTGAACACTTTGCCTGTGCGGAAACCCGTTATCTGGCGGACCTTCGCTGGAGGTTCGTCGGTGTTGACTATCAGTGTCCCGTCCTCTTTGAGACCATCTGTCACGTTAACTGCCTCCAGTAGGGTCGGGTCCAATACCAAGACCACATCAGGCTCCTCTATCTGGGAATGCATGTGGATGGGGCCTGAACTTAGGCGGGTAAAGGCCCTGATGGGCGCCCCAGCCCGTTCCGGCCCGTAGTCGGGGAAAGCCTGGAAATATTGACCACTATCTAGGGCCGCGTCAGCGAGCATTTTGCCAGCGGTCACCACACCCTGACCACCACGGCCATGCCAGCGAATCTCAGTTACCTTGGCCACTTTGTCCTCCTACGGTAAAGGCAATCTTGTCCATCTCGAATGTGTCAAATAATACTAAACAACAATTATACAATAAACATCGGCGAAAAGCCAAAAAACCCGGAGTTGGGCCTTGCCCAGCAAAAGCCCGGGGAGCGCGAGGGGCCTGCCCTGAGTTCTGTTCATCGAAGGGTTGCCCCCTCGTTCTTCATCTCGGTCCACATATTGGGGCTTGTGCCCAACCGCTGTGCGAGCCCAGGTTGTCCATAAACAGATGATACGTTAGAATCAGCGTTGAATAGACGTTCGGTCCTGAGGGTGCCTAAGGGACCGGGTATCGGTGGCGAGGAGATGAGCGATCACAAGCCTGTTGAATTGAAGGAGATAGAAAGCCGTAGAATCGGGAGAGGTTGGTTACTGTTTCCAGCTCTGGCTTTCGTAGCCGGCGTCCTTGTTGCCATGTTGCTCAAAGATGTGCTGCCCACAGCGGATGTGGTGGCTTTCGTGGCTCCCGCGACGCCCACACCTTCTGCAGCGGTCGCCACCTCAACGGCTATGCCCGATCCCACTCCAACGCCTACCGCTACGGCTTCGCCCACCCCCACACCGGTGCCGCCCACGGCCACGCCTGTGCCACCGACACCGACGAGCACTCCAACTCTCACGCCCACCACCACCTCCACGCCTCTACCGCCGCCCACACCTCCGGCGCCAGGCCCGCCGACGCGGCCACCGATGATCACCCGGGAGCAGTGGGGATCCAAGGAGATAACCGAGGGGTACCAACCCCACACCCTGGAAAGAATCACTATCCATCACACTGGTGCGCTTTTCTATGGCGATGCGGTGGCAACCATAAGGCGCCTGCAAAGTTGGTCGGAGACGGCAAGAGGTTGGGTTGATGTCCCTTACCACTATCTCATAGATTTGGAGGGGAACATATACGAAGGGCGTCCTCTGCAGTTCGTAGGGGATACGGCAACCGAGTACGATCCCACAGGGCATGCCCTCATCTCGGTGATGGGCAACTACAACATACAGGAGATAAACCAGGCCCAATTGGGAGCAATCGTTGATCTGGCAAGCTGGCTATCCTACGAATACTCTATGTCTCCCCAACTGATCCGGGGGCACCGTGATTATGCCGCTACTGCATGCCCAGGGGCCAATCTGTATCGATATCTGACCAGCGGCCATATCGTGAGCGCGGTTGAGAAGAGGTTACAGTTTGAGAATCAATAGGGCCCTGTTGTTGCTCGTACTATCTCTTCTGCTGCTAGCCCCGGCTTGCGGTCCCTCTTCAATGGGTGGATTGCTAGGGCTTTCCCCTTCCCATACTCCAACCCCCTCTCCTCTGCCCACGGCTACTTCCACCGTCACGCCGCGCCCCACACCCTCCCCCACTTTCACTGCCACCCCCTCGTCCACTCCGGTCAGCATCCCCACGGCCACTCTGCCGCCCGCTCCTCGGCCCACGGTCAGCACGGTGGAGATAGGACGCGGTAGCACCGAGAGGCCCTGGATCGCCCTCACCTTCGACGCGGGTGGCTCGTCCGCATTTGCCTCCTTCATCCTGGACACCTTGCACGAGGAGGACGTGCATTGCACCTTTTTTCTCACCGGGTTTTGGGTCAGGGACAACCCTGAGCTGGTGCAGCGCATGGTTGCTGAGGGACATGAGCTGGGCAACCACTCCAATACCCATCCCCGCTTTACCGAACTGACCGATGAGGAGATAGCGCAGGAGTTAGCCGCCGTAGAGGAAGCGGTCATGGAGCTAACGGGGCGTAGCACGAAACCGTATTTTCGCCCTCCCTTCGGCAACCGCGATGATCGGGTGCGTCGGGCGGTACAAGAGAATGGATATCTTACTATCTATTGGACCTATTTTGTGTGGGACTGGGTTGAGGATGAACCAGCGGAGTCAGTGCTGAGCTACGCTGTGGATAATGCCTCGAACGGGGCGATTGTGGTCCTGCATTTGGGGTCTTGGCAGACGGAACAGGTTCTGCCTCAGATCATCGACCAGCTACAGGCCCAGGGATACCGCCTGGTGACGCTGAGCGAGCTGTTGTCACCGTAGGAGAAGTGCTGGCCTACTGGCGACTATCTAATGTACTTTGAGAATTCACCTCTGTAATCTACGCGACGAGCCTCCTTGTTCGTGGTGTGCGCTCTAGCGCATCTCAAGGGCTAAGGCCCTCACTGCGAGCGCGCTCTGCGCCCTGCCAGTGGCTTTCTAGCTACGGAGGGGGTTGCGAGATTATTCACACAAACCTCATCAGATTGAGCCACTCCCATCTCGGGGGGGAAATAGGAGCTGCTCCTTGAACTGCCTAGGCACGTCCACAGCTGTTACCTCCACCGTGTGGTGAATGTCGCGGGTGTAGTCATACACGGGCAGAGGTTCCCCTCACTGTCTTCCCTTTCGACTTGCGTATTGGCGCCTAAGTCTAAAGGATATTGCGACAATTGTTAATACTCGGTGGCAGTAGGATAAAGCACTGCGGTTGATAAAAAGGGTGAAACGTGATATAGTCTTTTGAG
>JBFFDV010000295.1:0-3210 GCA_041559215.1 Anaerolineae bacterium
CGTCTGGTGGAGGGAAAGCGGAAGACCCCGATCCTCCGAAGCAACCTCTTCAGGGGTGAAGCGCACGATGACTCCTGGCTTCTCTCCAATATCAATGGCATCGATGATTATCACTCGCTCGTAGCCTGGTATCAGGTCGAGTAGATTCAGCCCCGGCGTGCCTCCGTCTACCACTTCTACGTCAGGCGGAAGGGGTCTCTTTTCCAGCTGGCGTACGGCGTGGATGCCCACACCCTCATCCCCCAGAAGTAGGTTGCCCAAACCGAGGATAAGGATTCGTCGCTCTGATCTTTCTTCCATCTATCCTTGCACAAAATACTCCCAGGGGGATGGCCGTTTCTGATCCCCCCTGGGAGCAATAGTCACCAGTGTTCTATCCAGACAACATGGGTGGCCTGTCAGGTCAACTCTCGACGCTACATTGCATGAGAATCTGTCTGTGCTTTTTCCCTAGTCCTATGCCTGTACCTCGCCAGACATGAGGCGTCTGGCAGCCTTGGCGCAGTTCTTGAGAAGCCAGGCAATGGTTAGCGGGCCTACTCCACCAGGCACAGGAGTGACGGCCGAGGCCACTTCTTTCACATTGCCGAAGTCCACATCGCCGCTCCAGCGCCAGCCCCTCTCTACGCTGGGGTCATCCACGCGGCTAGTTCCTACATCCACTACCACCGCGCCAGGCTTGACCATGTCCGCTTTGATCAGTTCTGGCACGCCCACAGCCGCCACCAGGATGTCGGCACGACTGGTCTCCGCAGTCAGGTCACGAGTACGCGTGTGGCAAATGGTGGGGGTGGCATGTCCGCGGATACAGAGCATGTACAAGGGCTTGCCCACGATATTGCTGCGACCGACGATCGTCACGTTCTGCCCCAGGATGGGGATACCCTCGCGCTTCAGCATATCGATAATGCCCGAAGGGGTGGCCGGGACCAGGCAGTCTTCGCCCAAGGATAGCAAGCCGATGTTGACAGGATTGAGCCCGTCAACGTCCTTGGCTGGCGATATGCGTCGCTGAAGAGCTTTCTCATCCACCTGTTCGGGAACAGGAAGCTGCACCAGCATGCCATGAACTGTCTCGTCCCCATTCAGTTGGTCTATCAGATCCAGCACCTCTTCAGTGGTGACCGTCGCAGGCAGGTGGTGCGTTTTGGAGCGGATGCCGACCTTCTCTGAGGCACGGCCTTTGTTGCGCACGTATATCGCGCTGGCCGGGTCATCACCTATGAGGATAACCTCCAGGCCGGGCTGCATACCGTACTGGGAGACCAGTTCCGTGACTTCCTCCTTTACCTCCTCTCGAACCTGTTCGGCAATCGCTCTACCGTCTATGATTTTGGCTGTCATAGGCCTCATCCTCCTTACTGTTTTTTGCTATTTTCCTACTTCGCCTCAAGCAGTAGCCCCTTCTCCTCCAAAAGGCTGTAAGGGCTAACGATGTTCTTGTTCAGGGCCAGAGCCTTGCTTGGCAGGCCAAAAGCCAGGCCCATCAATTGGGTGATGTATATGATCGGTATTTCGTAGTCTAGCTCCAGTTGGCTCTGCCGGGCGTCCAGGTTCATGTGGCAGAGAGGGCAGGATACTACCAATGCTTCGGCGCCGACCGCCTTGGCGTTATCAAAGATTTTTCTAGTCAAGTACAAGGCCAAGTCTGTTTCAGTCATGGACAGCGTGGCCCCGCAGCATTCAGTCTTGTAAGACCAGTCTAGGCTCTCGGCCCCGAGGGTTTCCACAATATGATCCAGGGTCATCGGATATTCGATGTGCCTAGCCTGGGTGACTTTCGGTGGACGAGTATAGACACAGCCATAGTAGCAGGCCACTTTCAGTCCGTGGAGGGGCTTGCTAACCCTTTGACCTATGGCGGGCAGACCTATGCTGTCAGCCAGGACATCGACTACGTACCGCACGTCCAGTCTGTCCTGATATTCATAGCCGAGTTCTTCCTCCAGGCGTCTTCTGAGTTCAGGCTCCTTAGCCACATCGTGCAGGGCCCATTTAAAGCGCGAGTAGCATCCCAGGCAGGCCACCATCAATTCCTCAAAGCCCTTGCGTTCGATGAGTGCGAGATTCCTCATCGCCATCAGCGTGGACAGGTAGTGATCCGTGGCGTGAGCGGGGGTGCTGCCGCAGCAAACCCAACCGTTGGGTTCCACCAGTTCGATTCCTAGTTCCCGGAATACCGACTTGATAGAAGCGTTCAAGTCGGAGGCGGTGGAATGCAGAGAGCAGCCGGGATAATAGGCCATCTGATCAGCCTTGAGTTTCTCAGGCTTGATGCGCCCGGGATAGGATGTACGTCTGGGTAATAGGCTGAACTTGCCCTTACGCAACATCTCCAGCCCCATGGGCAGATCCTTGAAGGGATCACCTTTCCGGAGCCCCAGTTCGGCAGCCAGGCCCAGTTCATAGGTACGACCCAAAAGGCGGACATTCCTCAGGAAGATATCATAGAGCAGCGGTACGGTGGAGACTCCTGGCTTGATGCCCCTCTCTTGGCTGATGGCCTTGACTTCGTCCATCATGCGAACCAGATCCAGCCCCTGCGGGCAACGGGTGCTACAGGCCTGACAGGAACTGCACAGCCAGATGGTCTTGGAGCGAAGTACAACATCATCTCTGCCCAGTTGGAGGTAGCGCATCACCTGGCTCGGTGTCAGATCGAAGTGCTCGGATAGGGGGCAGCCGCTGCTGCATTTAATGCATTGGTAGCAGGAGTAGACATTCTCACCGCAGCGCTCCTCTATGATTTCGGCCAGCCTCTTCTCTTTTACTTGAAGATCAGTTGTTGCCATTCCTATCTTTCCTCAGCCATAGTCGCGGGCAGAGAGTATTCTAGAGACCTGCCTCCTTCAGAAGATCGGGTACCCACTTCTCCCAGCCCAGTGCCATGATGTGGACCCCCTCGCAGAGGTCTTTCATCCCTCTGATCAGCCGCGCTCCTATCTTGATGCTTGCCTCCACCCTGTCCGTCGCCTCATCCATCTCCTCGATAAGCTCCTCCGGCACATGAACGCCAGCGACATTGCGGTTCATGAAGCGTGCCATACCAGCAGACTTTAGGAGGATTATTCCCCCTAGTACAGGTACATCCAGATGCTCAATCTTTCTCGTGAACTCGCTGAACTTGTCCAGATCATAGACCGCTTGCGTCTGGAAGAACTCGGCTCCGGCTTCTATCTTGTTCTCCATCTTGATAATCTGCGGCTCTAC
>JBFFDV010000296.1:0-3198 GCA_041559215.1 Anaerolineae bacterium
CCCCACTCCCCTCAATCCCCCCTCCCCCAGTCCATCGGGAGAACTGGCAACGCGGTGCGGCAGCCACTGGGGGAGGGGGGAAGTAAAGTTTCTGTGGGGGACACCCCCGCATCCCCCGCCAGGCCTGCCCTGAGCCAGACGAAGGGTGACTGGCCGCCCCCTGAACCCCCGCTCTGTTCATTTTTGTGCGACACTACTGGGGGTATCCCCTCCCCCTTCAATTCTCCCCTACATATTGGGGCTTGCGCAGCGATTGGGCGTAAGCCCCAGGGAGGAAACAGATTAGCACGAACCCAGGAGATGTGATATGATCGCAGACGCGATTGACCAGCATATCCCTAATGGTCACGCATCGAGAATTCAGCTCATAAGACGGTGTTATCTTGACAGCCGCTGATGTCCTCTATCTCGCCATTAGAGAACCTCTGCCGGCTGTGATCGTGAGCATGGGCGAAGGGGTTATGGCGTGCAGAGATGCAATGAGCTGAACTTGTGCCGGCTATCACAGGGGAAGGCTGTGGCTTGAGGCGGGAGGTACGTGGCGGGGCCGCTCCGCTTAATAGAGTGGAAGCCTTGTGTTCTAATCTATTTCGGTGAATGATTTTCCGTAGAGGTGATTCATGGCGGGAGACGTAGCCATTGCCTTAGGGCTGACCGCACTGGCCGGGTTATCTACCACTGTCGGTAGTTTGTTGGGCGTCTTCGTGCGGAAGCCGGGGCCGCGCTTCATGGCCTTAACCTTGGGGTTCTCGGGCGGGGTGATGATACTGGTATCTTTCGTGGAACTGCTGGCAGGCGGTATAGACGCGGTGGGGTTCGCTCTGGCACATGTCGCTTTCTTCGCCGGGATGCTGGCCATGTTCCTGATAGACTTCTTCATTCCCCACGAGTACATGGCCGAGCGGCATAGGACCGAGGGAAGGCAGCAGGATACCCTTTTGAAGACCGGCCTTCTGGTGGCTTTAGGGATTGGCATCCACAACTTCCCCGAGGGGATGGCTACCTTCGCCGGAACCCTGCAAGATGTCAGCCTAGGTATCGCCATTGCTAGCGCTATCGCTATTCATAACATACCCGAAGGGCTGGCGGTATCGGCGCCGATCTATGTCGCCACCGGTAGTCGCCGTAGGGCCTTGCTGTGGTCTTTCCTGTCAGGGGTGGCCGAGCCAGCAGGCGCAGCCGTGGCCGCCCTCGTGTTACTCCCTTTCCTGAACGCCACCGTTTTGGGATTGATGCTGTCAGCTGTAGCCGGCATCATGGTCTTCATCTCGTTGGACGAATTGGTCCCGGTCGCCCGCTCGTTTGGCCATGAACACCTGTCTATAGTGGGCATCGCGATGGGTATGGCGATCATGGCCGCCAGCCTGTGGATCCTTAGGTAGTAGCCCAGATATTACTCGATGTTCTCAGCTCTTCCGCAGCCTTCCAACTATAGGAACCCTCTCAAGCAAATCCGCACCATGTGGCGCTCGTTCAAGACTATCGGTCAGATCCACTCCAGCACTATGCATGGCGTGATGTTTTCCATTCCGCCAATGGAAACTGTTTGACACATCGTACACTTCTCCATTGTAAGCTATGAATGCAGGCGCGCCGTCCTTGCCGTTGTATTGAGCAAGTTCCTCCTCGGTAAACTCTCTTATCACTTCAGGAGCCCCAATAAACTGCCAGGCAAAGAGCGAGGGGGATATCCTGGGCAAACCAAGACTGCCCCCTCGCCGATTCCGAACCTACTGTAGGAACTTGGATACGAAGGGGGAGGTATCGCCACGACGCAGGAAGTGACCAGAGGGACCCTCTCCCAGGAATTCGGAGAACCACGATTCGTGCTGTATCTCCTCGTTGAGGATCGCCAGAGACAAATCGTAGGTGCGATGATCCTTGCCAGCGGTCAGGTTGCAGATGTTGGTGTATCCCCGCACGGCGCATCTCTCGGCTTCCACCAGCACCGTCAACATCGCCTCGATGTCGGTCGGGTCCTCTGGCAGCGCAGCGGGCGGACAAGCCGAAATGTCATGGAAATCCTTCATGTTCTCCGGCAGTTTCCCACCGAGTTCGTAGATGCGGGGCACTAAGGCCTCAAAGTGATTGCGGTCTTCGATGCGGGCCGCCTCTGCAATCTCCTTGATTCCCTCTCCCTCCAAGCCGATCAGGTTCACCCGCAAAATCGTGTAGTAATAGTAGGTGGTTAGTTCGGCAGCCGCGTTACTCACTAGCAGTTCCAAAAGTTGGTCTACGTCAACGCCTGCCCTTTCCACCATTTCTCGTGCTACTCTAGCCATGTTGTCATCTCCTTTCTCTGAATCTCTTGCTACTTCGAAGCCGTGAGTCTTGTACAGATCTTTCGATACGCATCACCCCCCCTATTTCCTTCAGTACAGAGCTATACAGTGGCTTTCGTCCCGGTGGCTCATCGATGGCCTGTTGGTCTCTGCATCTGGCTGAATCGATCAGATGACCCCTATCATCCTATCTCTGAGCCCCAGTGTTACTGATTTGTACTGGAATGTATGGCTACTCACCTGCTATGCCCCTCGATTCTTCGTCATTTTGACAATCGGGGCAGAGAGCGTAGAAATCGAGCCGATGGCTGATGATCTGATAGCCCGAGAGCTGGGTCACCTCCTGTAGGAGGTTCTGAACCAAGTTAACTTTTGGGTCAACAATCTTTCGACAACGAACGCAAATCAGATGGGGATGAGGGTAGGGCTTGTTCGCGTCGTAACGGTTATCGTCCTGGCTGAAGCCAAGCTCCAATATCTCCCCCATTTCCTTCAGCAGACTCAGTGTTTTGTAAACGGTAGCCGGACTCGTTGTTGGGAACTGAGCCTTGATCTGATCGTACAACTGGGACGCGCTAGGGTGCTCCTTGTTGGCAGCCAAGAGGAGAAGAAGGGCTACGCGCTGCGGCGTCAAACGATACCCACGTTCCCGCAATCTGGTCACTAGTTCCTTAAACCTGGCTTGTGGATCAACCATGCTTCTCTCTTTTATATGTGAGTCCAGAATCTATAGATAATAAACTTCTATAAATAATATAACGACATTTAGGTATGCTTGTCAAATCGGCCTATCAGCAAGGGCGTGGACAGCAATTAGGCGCAAGCCCCAAGATGCCGGGGTATCAAGGGCACAAGCGGCCAGCCCCAAGTAGAGCTTGTCCTGCCTGTCCTGAGCGCAGTCGAAGGGAGCGCATCC
>JBFFDV010000297.1:0-3188 GCA_041559215.1 Anaerolineae bacterium
CTATGGCAAAGCAGGGGAAAAATGTGAGTGCTAAAGGTTTGAACTGCCGTGATTTCCTTCGCGGCACAAGGGCAGCCGACGTTGGATTGGTTGCGGCAGCATGCGGCCCTGCTCACCCATCCCCCGTCCCTTGAAGTTGATCAAGGTGGCGCCGAGTCGTGCGAGCGTCGCCGTGCAGGACCTGCCCACCTGGAACCGCGCGAAGTCGAGCGTTGCTGTGGACATCACGGGCTCACCCCCAGTCTCGTCTCAAGGAAGGCTTCGATTTCGGCGGTCATGCGCCCATCGTCCCAAGCACGTGCGTCGACGGTGTCGGCGCGCAACCCCAACACCGGGATGCCGGAGTCGTCGTATGTCTTCTTGATGAAGTACGAGCCCTGGACCGGCTGCGTGCCGCTCGCCGAGATGAGATGCACCACTCCGCTGATCTGATGCTTCTTTGCCTCCTTGAGGTACCAGTCGGTGTTCCAGGGAAAGGAGGCACGTGGAACATGTCCTCCATCTCCACAGATGGGCTGGCGAGAGCACCTGGGTTGACCATCGTCATGAAGGGCCTCAGATAAGATCTCCCCTGCCTAAGGCTTTGCTTACATGTCTCGGCTGTAGAGCCTTCTGATCTCCCTTTTCAGAGGTTTGCCAGTACTGCTCTTGGGCAGTTCCTCAACAACGATGAACTCCTTCGGCACCTTGAAACCAGCGAGACGGGCTCTCAGCCAGTCTTTGAGGGAGGCCGGATCCACCTCGTGGCCTTCCCGCGGAACGATGAACGCAGTCACCCGTTCCCCGTACTCCTCGTCAGGGACACCAACCACCGCACATTCCAACACTTCAGCTCGCGTGTATAGGACTTCTTCAACCTCCCGCGGATACACGTTCTCGCCACCCGTGATGATCATGTCTTTCAAGCGGTCCACGATATACAAGTAGCCATCCTCGTCAATCATTCCGATGTCACCGGAACGAAACCAGGCACCCCAGAAAGCCGATTCCGTCTCTTCAGGATTATTCAAATATCCCCTGGTGATATTAGGCCCACAAATGCAGATTTCCCCCCGCTCCCCCTGTTCCAGTGTGTTTCCCTCAAGATCCCGGATCTGGACTTCTACGAGATTCACCGGAGTGCCCACCGATCCGACCACATGCCGATAGTAATGGTTGTAAGTGACCATCGTGGCGCTTTCGGTCATGCCATAGGATTCATAGATATCCAGTCCGGTCTGCTGTTTCCACCCCCGCACCACCTCAGCAGCCATGCTTGCAGCAGCAGAGAAACAGTACCGGACCGACCTGATCTTCTCCCGAAGGTCCGGCAATCTCAATAGTCGAATGTAGATGGTCGGCACCGCAAGGAACTTGGTCACCCGATGACGATCGATCGCTTCCAGTACCCTCTCCAGATCAAAAGCAGGCTGAAGGACTAGCCCGCCGCCGCTTAAGACAGTGGCACCCATTATGTGCACCTGGCCGAATACATGACTTAAAGGCAGGAAGCAAAGGGCTCTATCGTTTGGGGTTGAGCGTTCATAATGCGCGACGTTGAAAACTGACGCCTGGATGTTTTTGTGGGTGAGCATAGCCCCTTTGGGGATGCCCGTGGTTCCGCCGGTGTAGAGGATGGCTGCCGTGTCCTGCCGATGTCGATCGACAGTCTCGAACTTTGATGTGCCTTTTTCAGCCAGAAGTGGATAGGAGATGTCTCCATGATCACAAACAACCAGTTCTAGATATGGCCGCTCCCGATAGTCCCCCAGATCCTTGAGCTTTTCATCCACGGTGAACAGGATCTTCGGCTGACAATCCTCTAGGGTTCTGGTCAGTTCATCTTTCCTCAATAGGTGCGAGAAGGTTACGACCACTGCGCCAGCCTTAAGGGCGCCAAAGTAGAAAACCAGCCAGGCATAAGAATTCGGAGCGCAAACGGCCACATGATCGCCAGGTTGGACCCCAACACCAACCAGAGTCGAAGCGATTCGATTGGCCTCTCGATTGAATTCAAAATAGCTGACGCTTCTGTCTCCTTCGATAACCGCAGTGTGACCGGGGAAGTGAAAGGCCGCATAATCCAGATTGGCAGCGATATTCATGTGCGTAATCTCCTTGTGTCATCTCTGGCCGTCTGTGTTCATCTTGGCACTTGCCTCGCTAACGCACTCAGTCCCGCTCTTTGCGCGGGGGCTGGTCGAGTGCACCCAGGATCATTCCAACTTCTCGGGCAGCCCCTCCAGTTCAAGCGAAATCCCTGGCCAGATCCCGCAGGGCTTGTTGTTGCTCACTTAGGGCGAAGTCAACCACTCCTGCCTCCTGCGGTACTATCCGAAGGGGTAAACCAGCTGCTCAGTGAAGCCCAAGCTCCGGACCCGGGCAGCGTCACGGCTCCCGCGGTGGAGAACGTGCATCTACCGACGGACATCCAGGGTCCGGCCATCACGCAGCAGTTACAGGTGTCGAAGCTAGCCAACACTGTGTACCAGCATCTGACGTAGTGCTTATCATCCAGTGCTAGCAGAGGGGGCTCATCTGCTACGCATTTGTCATCTGATCGTGGACAGCGAGGAGTGAACCTGCGCCGGGTTGGCAAATGGTCAAGATGGGGCGGCCGGCCTGGGATGGAGGCTAATCTGTCCACTCTGGTTTCAAGTTTCGGTACAGCCTTCAATATCGCACACTACTATATCGACATGGCTTTCAATCACATGGGCGGGGAGAGGCCTAATTCGATTTGCAGTCGTCTGACAAATTCCAGTCCGTCCGGTTCATACGCAGGAAGAACCCAGGGCATATCCTGCAACGTCTGTAGCAGGGAAGACAAAAGGTCAAAGGGGATAGATATGAGTTGCAGACCCTGTGGGAATAGGTTTCTACGCTTCATCCCATGACCAAGACCAGTAATGATATAATTGAGTTCCCCGGTTAAATATGGATAAACGTAAAACCATGCGCACCCTATGGCGGCCGAGAACTTGCTCAACCACATTTTCCCCGTGTTGTAGCTCATTGCCCTGAGTAAGATCTCTGTTTGGCTGGCGTTGGCGAGGAGGATCAAGACATCTGGCTCGAAGGTGAGTTCACTCAACGGCGAAAAGGCAACATAATTGACCACGCCTCTACCCATCTTGGGGATGTATAGATACAGTCTGCTTGCGGCGCGCGGCTCTGCGAAGATTTTCAGCCCAGCTCCAAATTCTCCA
>JBFFDV010000298.1:0-3186 GCA_041559215.1 Anaerolineae bacterium
AGCCTACTCAGAGCCGCCAAACCCCGGTGTTGAAGCACTCGACATGCCTCTTCACTCTTGCCCATGATCTCGCCCACTTGTGCGTGGCTCAGCCCCTCAACAAACCTCAGGATAATCACCTGCTGTTGCTCCTCTGACAACTTGGAGATACCACGCCGCAAGTCCTTGACCTCTTCTCTCCTCAGCACTACCTCTTGGGGACCGAGATCTTTCTCCTCCGCCAGCGTAACGGGTTCGCTCCTCAGCGGCAAGTCATCCCTCCTGGTGCGGTAGTAATCAATTGCTACGTTACGCGCGATCCGATACAACCATGAGGAGAAGCAGAGCCCTTGCTCTTCGTAGCTGGAGACAGCCCTCCAAGCCTTAAGGAATACGTTCTCAGTCAGGTCCTCAGCGACCGCGATGTTACCGGTTCGATAATACATGTACCTGTAAATGGCCTCAAGGTGCAAGCTGTATAATGCGACGAAAGCGTCGGCATCTCCTTGCACAGCCTGACGGACCAGTTCCTCTTTACCGGATCTACCTGTTAGATTTTCTGCCATGGCAGGCCAGGCATGCTTCACTACAGATAACGAATTATCGCTTAACGAGTTTCAAAAACCTATGAAAGCTGCACTATCGACAGAGCCCAAGAAGAATACTAAATTAGGCGTGGTTTCGGCTCCGGCTGGTTTACAATTTGGTCCCTGAGTGCCAAGTCACAACCTTACAGCCCTCAGTTCGTCGCCGCCGGGAGAGTACTCGTCTAATAACCAAAAAAGCGCCAACCGTGCGCTGCCTTAGCGAGAACGATTCGCGCCCATTGCATCACCTTGTCTCCTATGAGATAAACATTGCTCCACGCCAATGTTACTGAGCAAAATGTCGGCCAACATTGCTATGCTGACAATGTAACATCCATACACATTATATACTATAACTGAACAGTTGTCAAGCACCTTGCGAACTTTCTTAAGCTTCTGTCCACGATCAGTTCCAGTTCGACCTCGTTATACTCTATCTAAACCCCCAGGCGTGCGGTTACTCGCTTAAGAGGCATGGCGGGACGGTTGCGCGGTCGTAGGCTCGAGTGTAGAGTAGATGCGTCTTTGCGACTACAGCCACACTACAAGGGTGAAAGATGCTCCCCATGAGTTGGACTAAAGTCCCGAACGTCGTCACGATGGGGCCACCTGGCGTTGGCAAGACCCTCTTGGCCCGCGCCCTGCCCTCCATCCTGCCCAGCTTGAGCATCGACGAGGCACTGGACGTCACCAAGGTCCACAGCGTCTCCGGCCTGCTGCCCCCTGAAACACGCTCATCCGCCATGGCCCTTTGCGCGCCCGTCACCGTAGTCGGGCCCAGGGCACTCTCGCTTTCCCCGCCAACTTCACCTTAGTCGCAGCGATGAATCCCTGCCCTTGCGGCTTCTTTGGTGATCCGGTCAAGGAATGCACCTGTATACTCTCCATGGTGAGCCGGTATCAGAAGCTACGTTCGGGCCCCTTGCTGGACCGCATCGACATTCACATCGATGTGCCTCGCGTGGAATACGACAAACTCACCGACGACCGCCTCGGAGAGCCATCAGAGGCGATTCGCACCCGCGTAGAAAAGGCGCGGCTCATACAACGGCAGCGCTTCGCCGGCACAGAGCTACCCTGCAATGCGCACATGGGGCCAGCCGAAGTGCGGGAATACCGCCGCATAGATGAGACTGGATAAAGTATGCTGCGAGCGGCGATGCAACAGCTGCAAACAAGCGCGCGGGCTTCCCGTCGGGTGCTGAAACTGGCTCGCACCATCGCCTACCTGGCCGGTGCAGAGAACATCGAGACCGCACACCTGGCCGAGGCTATCCAGTACAGACCGCGAACCCATATGTAGGGACAGAAGGCCGCCTGGGTCGGCCGAGAGGAAACGCATGTATGTCTGGCCTCAAGGGTGCTGACGGACCAGTCGTCGCTATTGCCCTCTATTGAACGGTATCGCCTCTAATCCGGCACCTGACCCCGTAGAGGGGATTTGTCGCCGCCATGGTGGATGCTCTCACAGCCAGCGACGATCATCTACCAAGTCAAGTTGAGAATGGAGCGGCACCCTGGGTGCCGCCATGCTCCCTCTGGGCCGTACACGTTTGAGTGACCGATGAGGAAGAGTTCTCAACTGGTGGGCGCTGTCATGGCGAGGGCACAGCAGCACATGTTGCGGCCTGGCAGCCTCCGGTGTACAATAGGTCAGCTTACGAACGCAAGTACCGCCAAGTATTTGACTTTAAGTTTGAGAGTACGACGCCGACGGTTTGCTTCTTGACACGGGACAGGTGACCCCAAGAACCAAATTGATCGGCGTAACACGAGGAGCAGATGGATATTCAGCTCACCTCTGTGATCATTAGCTTCGCAACCGGCGTGGTTACCGGGGCTCTAGTGACCTACTGGAGGCATTGGTTGGCGCGCCGCAGGGAGATGGAGAGTCGCGACTTTCAAAAGGCCCAGGAAAGCGAGCGGCTCAGGCGCGATCATTACGGACGTGCCTTAGAATACCATAAGACCAGAGAGAGCTTGCGGGGCTGTGACTTGAGAGGACAAGATCTAACAGGCATATACCTGGCGAAGGCCGATCTTCAGGGAGCGGACCTGAGCAAAGCGAACCTATCGAAGGCCAATCTCGAAGAGGCGAACTTGACCGGTGCTAACCTCGAAGAGGCTAATCTGCAGGGCGCCAGACTGCAGAAGGCCGCTCTAGGCGATGCGAACGTCCCGAGTGCCAGCCTGCAGTCGGCCAGACTTAGCGGGGCTAACTTGGGGGGCGCCAACCTCAGGGGGGCCAATCTGACCTCGGCCGAGCTCCAAGGAGCCAACCTGCAATGGGCCACCCTCCAGGAGGCCACCCTGGAGGGTGCCAACCTTAAAGGGGCCAATCTGCGGGACGCCAATCTCGAAGGGTCGGAGTTGATGGCCGCTAACCTCGCAGGAGGGGACGTCGCAGAAGCCAGACTTCGAGGTGCCAATCTGCGGGACGCCTACCTGAAGGAGGCCAATCTCACAGGCGCCAAACTCCACAGCGCCAACCTCGAAGGCGCTAACCTTAAAGAGGCCAACCTGGAGAGCGCTCACCTCAAAGGAGCAAGGTTGGATGACAGAACGCTCATGCCTAAGCGTTGGGAAGACGTTGTAGCCAGCAAGCCGTAGAGCCGCTCGC
>JBFFDV010000299.1:0-3174 GCA_041559215.1 Anaerolineae bacterium
ATAGAGCGCTTTTCGCCATTTCCTCGATCCTGGACGTTGGGCAGCGAGAGCCGGAGAGCACGAGGTGCCTGCCCTGAGCGCAGTCGAAGGGAGCGTAGCCGAAGGATCGAAGGGGCACCCCTCATGCTCCTTCATACCCCTGCACCTGGGCGCTTGCACCTAATTGCTGTGCAAGGCGCCCTGTGGTACAATCTAGGAGAAGGGTGCGTGATGTGAATGGGCGAAGAAAGGGTTTTCTTCACGAGCAGTGAGAGTGTCCCGGCGCGACTAGAAGGGGTCCTGCACCGGCCTGCGGATGAAGGAAGCAGGTGGCCTGCCATCCTCCTCTGTCATCCCCACTCCCTCATGGGGGGCAGCATGGACGTTCCCGTGATAGTGGCTACGGCGCGGGAGCTGGCCCAGCAGGGCATGATAGCTTTGCGTTTCAATTTCCGGGGAGTGGGACGCAGCGAGGGCGACTTCGGCGAGGGCGTGAGAGAGGTGGCAGATGTCGCCGGGGCGGTGGAGTTCCTCCTGAGCCGCGAAGATGTGGATAAGCAGAGGCTGTATCTTATGGGTTACTCCTTCGGCGCTTCAGTGGGGTTGCGCCATGTGGAGCAAGATCCGCGTATTGCGGCCGTTGTGGCCCTGTGCCTTCCTTTGGGAGGGATGACCATAGGGTTGCTCGAGGAGGATTTTTGGAACCATTACACCAAGCCCAAGCTGTTTCTGGCTGGCGACCGGGACCACATCTGTCCTCTGTCTGAGTTGCGCCCGCTGGTCGAGAGTTTGCCTGAGCCCAAGAAACTGATCGTCTTGGAAGGCACTGATCACTTCCTTTGGGGCCGGGAGAGGGAGATAGCGCGAGCCATCGGCGATTTTCTGGCTGGAGAGTCGGAAGAGCAATTGCCAAAAGAACGTGGTGTTGTTTGACAACAAGCCATTGATCCGGGAAAGGAGGACGAGAAGATGGCAGCTAAGAAAAGGTTGGAGAAGTATCTTCAAGAGGCAGGGGTGTGGTTCGCCAGTATGACCCACCCGGTGGCTTACACCGCCCAGGAGGTGGCGGCGGCTCAGCATGTGCCGGGAAAGCAATTGGCTAAGGTGGTGCTGGTCGATGCCGATGGGCAACTGGCTATGTTAGTACTGCCGGCCAGCTATCGCGTTGACTTCCCTAAGGTCAAATCGCTGCTGAAGGCCAAGAAGGTCCGTCTGGCCAGAGAAGAGGAGTTTGGCGGCACCTTCACCGACTGCGAAGTAGGAGCCATGCCACCTTTCGGCAACCTGTATGATCTCCCCGTCCATGTGGATAGCTCCCTGGCGGATGCTCCGGAGATCGTTTTCAAAGTCGGTAGCCACACGACCAGTATGAAGGTCAGATTTGGAGAATTTAAGAAGTTAGTTAAGCCCCAGATAGCAGATTTTGCGGTCCATCTGTAAAGGGAGCGACACACTTCCCGATCTTTGGTCTCGTCTGCTCGTACCTGTGACGATCGGGGGTCCGAAACATTCCGGGACTGGTCACGGGTCTTCAGTTTCTTCCTGCCTCGGCGTTACCGTACTCTCCGCAATGAGGACTCCTTCCCTTGCCAAGGGCGAAAAATCATCCGATGTGTAGAGAACGACAAAGTTGGGTATGTGATAGCGAGGTAGCGTCTTGCGTGAAAGGGTTCAGAATTCAAACCTCACTCGATATCTGTCTCTGGATCGAAAACTGCTGGGCATGATCGGCAACATGGCCTACCCGGTAGTGCTGGCCAACCTGCTACAAGCCACAGTGGGGATAGTGGATATCTGGATGGTCAGCCGCCTGGGAACGCAGGCCACGGCCGCTGTCGGATTGAGTCGGCAGCTGATCATGATCGTAATCATCTCCATTGCTGGCCTGGCCGTTGGTACCCGAACTATGGTCGCTCAATTCACGGGTGCCGGGCGACAGGATATGGTCACCCGTACAACAGTGCAGTCGATATTGTTGACCTTCTTCGTCTCTGGTCTCATCAGCATGATAGGCGCCGCTTTTGGCCCTTTGCTGCTCGTTGTCGTTGGCGCTGGTCCTGAGATCAGGGCGCTAGGCACACCCTACATGCAGCTTTTCTTCGCTCTCTCCATCTTCATGATCTTCAATTTCATGTTCAATGCCATGTTGCAGGGCGCGGGGGACATGAAGACCCCACTTGTCATCATGGCCTTTATCAACGTCATCCATGTCTTTTTCAACTATATGTTCATCTACGGTGTGGGGCCCTTCCCAGAAATGGGAGTAACTGGGGCGGCAGCGGGTACTATGACCTCTCGCTTCGTGGGAACTGCTGTGGGGCTGGGAGTGCTTTTCAGCGGGCGCTTTGCAGTCAAAATCCCGCGGGGTACATCGTTTCTGCCGGACTGGGACCTAATGCGCCGACTGTTGCGCATCGGCATCCCCGTCGCTGGACAGAATGTGGTGCGCACCTCGGCCAACTTGGGGTTCCTGTGGGTGGTCACCAACTCGGCCGCCGTCGCCTTCACACGTCAGGCCAACGTTGCGGCCTATTCCATCGGCATCCAGTCAGAGGCCTTCTCCTTCATGCCTGCCCTGGCTTTAGCCATCGTCGCTACCACCCTGGTAGGGCAGGCCCAGGGGGCGGGAGACTCGTCGGAGGCGGAGCGACGGGGCTGGGTAGTAGGGCTTATCGGGGTTGTAGCCATGTCTCTGGCGGGGGTGATCCTTTTCGTTTTTGCCCCTCAGATCATAGCCATCTTCAACGAGGCGGGGGACGAGTTGGTGGCGCAGGCGGGCATCGCCTACCTGCGCGTGAATGCTCTCGTGGAACCCTTCCTTGCGCTGGCCATCGTGATGCGCGGCGGGCTGGACGGCGCCGGGGATACCAGGCCTCCCCTGTACTATACTATCCTCAGCCAGTGGTTGATTCGCTTGCCTCTTTCCTACGCGCTGGTCATGTCTTTGAACATGGGCATCAATGGCGCCTGGTATGCCATGGCCTTGTCGACGACTATTCAGGGAGTACTTACCGCCAATCGCTTCCGGAGTAACAAGTGGAAGTATATCAAGGTGTGATTTGTTCGTAGTGCCTGCCCTGAGCAAAGTCGAAGTGTGCGCTTCCTTCGCTTCGCTCGAGGACAGTTTAGCACATGTGAATGGCTGACCCTTCGATCCTTCGGCTGCGCTCAGCACAGGTACGGCCTCCGGCCTAC
>JBFFDV010000300.1:0-3167 GCA_041559215.1 Anaerolineae bacterium
GCCGCACACTGCCGCCCCCGAAGATGCGGGCAAAGTTCGGCAGGTCTCCCTTGGTGATCAGACCAGTTACTAAGCTGAGAGGGGTGCCGTCCAGGCCGATGACCACCACTTTTCTCTCTTTACTCTTGCGCCTGCCAAACCAGCTCAATCCTTCGCTCCTCTCCAAACTATGCAAAGAGTTGCTTGTTCTCCACAACCCAATGGAATAGCTTCTCTATGCCCGCTCTGACCGATGTACGTGGCTCCCAAGCCAATTCCCGACGGGCCTTGCTCGTGTCGCTTACATAGACTAGCTGGTCACCGGGCCGCCAATCGTCGTAGGTGACCTCTACTTCGTGACCCAAGAGTTCCGCCAGGAGTTCCTTAAACTCAGTCCAGATAGAGATGGTTTTCTGGGGGCCGCCGCCGATGTTATACACCTGCCCTGAGACTAGATCTATGCGCTCCACCGCCCGTTCGAAGGCCGTCAACAGGTCATCTATATAGAGGATGTCTCTGACCTGCTTGCCGTCGCCGTAGATGGTGATGGGACGGCCAAGGATGGCGGAGATCAGGAAGTGGGCGACCCAGCCTTGATCCTCGATGCCGAACTGACGAGGCCCGTATATACAGGACATGCGCATCACTATCGTTCTGAGACCGTAGATGCGAGCGTAATCCCTGACATATTGATCGGCCGCGCCCTTGGAGCAACCGTAGGGCGAGTGGAAATCGAGGAGGTGGCTCTCCGATACTCCCTGGGGCAGGGCCGCATAGGCGTACCGCTTTTCATGCTCGGCGATCTCCACCCCCTCCATGCCCCCATACACCTTGTTGGTGGAGGTGAAAAGGACGATGGGGGGCTGCTCGCACTTCCTCGCCGCCTCAAGGAGGTTGAGAGTGCCCAGAGCGTTGATCTCGAAGTCCTCTCGCGGGTCGGCAACCGACCAGGTCACGGCCACCTGTGCGGCCAGGTGATAGATGACCTCATGACCCTCCACCGCCTGCACGAGGGAGGGATAATCCCTCACGTCTCCCTGCACCAAGTCGAAGCTGTCTCCGTGATTCTCGCGTAGCCAGGCGATGTTATCTTGCGTCCCTCGCCTGACCAGGTTATCGTATATTGTCACCTGGTGGCCCTGGGAGAGCAGGCGATGGGTCAAGTTGCTGCCGATGAACCCGGCTCCGCCGGTTACCAGAACTTTTGTCAAGTCATACCTCCACCGCTTGGGTCGTATAGACTCGGGTTATCATATTCCAGCAGAGGCCTGATGTCAAATCCCGATCGCGGGTATAGTTTGAAGTCATCGTGACAGTGGATTGTCTTGGGTGCGCGCGCGACGACCTGGAAAATTGATGGATGTGTCAGGCAGGCCAGGAACTGATATAATACTGCACGGCCCGGCTCGGTAGTGCTTGGGGTGGGCTGAAGTGTGATCTACACTCGACTAGAATGACTATGGGGAGATAGCGATGAAAGTGCGTAACTATCGGCAGGTGAAGGCCGAGGAGGCCGCCGAAGCAGAGGGTGTGACTATCCGCTGGGTTATCGGGGAAGAGGAGGGTGCCCCCAACTTCGTCATGCGGGTCTTCGATGTGGACCCGGGGGCTACGACTCCGCTTCATACTCATGATTGGGAACATGAGGTCTTCGTCTTGGCTGGCAGGGGAAGGGTATATGGAGGTGGGGAGGAAGCGCCTCTAGGGGAGGGGGATACCGTCCTCATCCCTCCAATGGAGGAGCATCGCTTCGTTAACGAGGGTGATGAGCCTCTACGCTTCATCTGCGTTGTCCCTCTGCTGAAGGAGGGGTAGGACCCAAAGTAGCGGTAATCTTCTGCTAATTCTTGATGTAGATCTCTCTCATATGGCCAGTCATCTGGCTGATCGGGATGATAGGCCCTCGAGATCTGGAGAATGTCCCAATATTTGGCGGCACTCGGCCAGATGATCGGAGGGTCTCCTCGTAGTCTGCGTCACTTGGGCGTGCGCAGCAATTAGGCGCAAGCCCCACTTGTATCCAGCTTGACAGGATTTCTTTTTTCTGTTATAGTATATTAGGATTATCTAATATAATGATAAGGTGAAACGCGATGGAGATGGAGGAAACTGGATATAGGCTACAGGCGCGCATGGTGAAAGCCCTGGCTCATCCCACCAGGCTAAAGATCCTCGCTCTACTTCGAGACGGTGAGCGCTGTGCCTGCGAGTTTGGGCCGCTGCTGGGGCTTGGTCAGCCCAATGTGTCGCAGCACTTGGGCATCCTGCGCAGAGCACATATGGTGAACACGCGACGAGATGGCGTGCGCATCATGTATAACCTGTCCGACGAGCGCATGGCCGACGTGCTGGACACTTTGGCCTACGTAGCTCGTGACCAGTTCGCTGAGGCTGCGGCGGCACTTGATACGGTTGCCTAGAATCAGAGACCATGCGCATGGAGGATGGTGTGAACCACCGCGAGAGTCGTGCGGTGGGGGGCGACTCGAGTTGTCTTGGTATGCCCACTATTTGTATGAACAGAGATACAAAGGAGAGCTAAGCTTTGAGAGATAAGGAAATTTGCAGCTGTGTCGGAGATCCGTTCGGCGCTTTACCGCCGGAGTTGCAGCCCAAGCCCAAGAAGAAAGGATCCCTCCGTAAGACGAATTGTCCTCTTTGCGGCAAGGAGTTCTTGACCAATCGAGAAACAGACCTGTGTGTAGATTGCGAGGGGGTCCCGGCTCACGATGACACATCGCAAGACTCGACATAACAATCCGAGACAGACTGGCCGTGTACGGCAACTGAGCATCTTTAGTTCTGCAGAGCGGAGGTCGAAACGAGATGGATGGAGAAGAGTACTTGAAGCTGACCGTTGACAAGTTTGTTTTCACGGTCAAGAAGGGCTACCTGTATAGCGAGCAAGGCGTATGGGTGAGCGTCGAGGACGGCTTGGCGCGAGTTGGCATCACCGATTTTCTCCAGCAGAGGAGCGGTGACGTAGCCTTCGTCAATATGCCGGAGCCCGAGACCGAGGTCAGGCAGGGGGAGGAATTAGGGAGCATCGAGACCATCAAAGCTGATGTGACCATTAATGCTCCTATCTCAGGAGTCGTTCAGGAGAGAAATGAAGAACTGGATGTCAAACCGGAGTTGGTGAACGACGACCCCTATGGCGAGGGCTGGCTGGTTCTCATAGAGATGAC
>JBFFDV010000301.1:0-3158 GCA_041559215.1 Anaerolineae bacterium
CACGGCCAGAACAGCGGTGGGGTATGGGATGCAGAAATTGCTAAGGCTACCTACAAAACGACCCCTGACAAAGAGTCTCCGCTGTGGAATGCACATTCCCAAGTGATCTACTGGTGGACGGCGACAGAGGTAGATGAAGAACACGCCTACATAATTGTCTATGATGGAAAGGTGTGGCCGAGAGCAAAACAATCCAGTCCGGCATATTTAGGGTTTCGATGTGTAAAATAACCATCTGCGAGCTGGCGAGTTTTGTTTAGCGAGAGGGTGATAGCAAATTCTAAGAATATATGTCTCCCAAGAAGAGGCCTAACCACGGCTTGTAGGGGACGCCGAAAGCGGCGCACGTCATTGAATGTAATCTTGCGTGGGCCAGCATCGTTGATATGTGTATTATGGAGCGCGCCGCTGAAGCCTGGCCGTTAAGCAGATAGATTGACGACGAGCAGATTTCGTGGTAGAGGGATGTATCGTTGAGATCAAGGCCAAACGGGAGCTTGGCCGAGAGGACTATGTGTGCAGGCTCTGTCCTATTTGAAGGCGGCGGGCCACCCTTTGGGTTTGCTGATGCACTTTGGCATCAAGAAGGCCGAATTCAAGCGGCTGGTGAACAGTCCAACATCAGCCACGTCGTAGCGCCAACCGCTGTCTGCCCCTTCATCATTATTCGCGAGATTCGCACCACTATTCGGGTCATTCGCGTTACAACCAGCCAAAGAACTGCTGCGCCGCCTCGAAGGTCTCCTCCGCCTCCTCTCTGGACGCAATTCCCACGGCAAAACCGGATACCTTGTCGGAGATGTATGAAAGCCCCTCTTGCGGCGACAACACGCCCGCCGCCAGGGGCTTCATGGCCATTATCCTCTTGGAACTGCTCTCGATGGCCTGTAGCGTGGACTCGACAGAGGGTTCCATGAACCGCCCCGCCTTGTTCAGGGGGCATAAGATGATCTCCACCTCCTCCATCTCCTCCACCCGGGGTATGGTCATCCCTGGCCGGTGCGTGGCTATGCCTGTCACCAAACCTCTCTCCCTCAGTGATGCCAGATATTGGCGGGCGAAAGCCATATCCCTATCCGCCAGGCTGCCATGGATTATCACCCCTTTGGCGCCCACGTCCAACAACATCTCGATCTCTCGCTCGATGCTGCCCAGCCCTACGGTGCCGATCAGGAACAACTCTGTGGAGGTCCTCCTTGCCGCCTCTTGCACCGCTGCGACGACCTGGGGATAACCTATGACCTGGACGGCGTTGACCCCCAGTTCTATGGCATCCGTGACTACCTCGGTGATGTTCTCCGGCTGGAGGAAGAAGTGGTTGTAATAGAACTCGGCCTTCCTCCCGAACTGGCCCGCGCCGATGAAGGGCGACGTTCCGAGGAGCAGGGCTGGCACTTCCAGGTCGCGCACCGAAAAGGTCCCAAATCTGTAATCCCTAAGCCACATCTCTCGCGCCCTCATTCGTCAGGCAAGGTCACGCTGCGGGGATTCTAGCGCCTTCCCACGTGATTGTCCAACGAGAAGCAGAGGGTTCATAGCGGGTGCTTCACTCTCAGAATACGCTGAAGCCCTTCGGCACAGCTCAGGACAGGCGCACACTAAAAACGCGGGGCCTTGCTGGCCAGAGCAGGTTGGAGAAGGTCAGGGATGATATTCATTGATCAGACCTGTTGTGAGCCGGCATGGGCCGATCAGGACAGCGCGGAAGGGTTTTCAGGACCTGTTAAGTTTGTAGAGCAGCCACAGCCCTTCCAGGGTGAGGTTCTGGTTCACCGCCTCGATGACAGGAGTCTGACCTGCGATGATCTGGGCCAGGCCGCCCGTAGCGACAACATGAGCGTCACCGCCAAGCTCCTTCTGCAGGCGAGCCACCATGCCTTCCACCAGGCTCACATACCCGTACATGATGCCTGACTGCATGCTGGCTATGGTGTTCTTGCCGATGGCCCGTGGAGGCACAACCAGTTCGATATGCGGCAACTTAGCCGCCCTCTCGACGAGCGCCTCGCTGGCGACGACTACGCCGGGCGCGATGGCACCTCCCAGATAATCCCCCTCCTTGGAGACAGCATCGAAGGTGGTGGCGGTGCCGAAATCAATGATGATGAGCGGTGTGCCGTAGAGTTCCTTAGCCGCGACGGCATTCACTATGCGGTCGGCGCCCACCTCTTGGGGGTTATCGTAGAGGATGCGCATCCCAGTTTTGATGCCCGGCTCGACAACCAGGGCGGTGAAATTCATATACCGCTGGCACATCTCCTGAAAGATGGGCAATAGCGGCGGCACCACGCAGGATAGGATGCCATCCTTGATATCGGAGAAGGAGAGCCCGGCGTGGGTGAGGAAAGAGTTGAGCAAGACGGCGTTCTCATCGGCCATCCTATGCAAGGCGGTAGCCGTACGCCAGTAGGCGATCAATTCCTCATCCTGATAGACGCCGAGCACGGTGTTGGTGTTGCCTATGTCAATGGCTAATACTTTGGAGGCAGTTTCCTCCGCCATGCTCAAAAACCGCCCTTGACCAATAAGATGGCCAGAATCAGGACAGGGGCACGCGATTTCTCATCATTTCCCTTGAGGATATCCATCACCGCTTGTACCACAAAGAGGTTGTCTTCTCCTTGGATATCGTCTCTCCAGGCGTCACGGACCACCTTTTGTAGCCCGGGCCTGGCCTGTTCGAACCAAGAGCGCCCCTTATCTGCCAACTCCTTCTCCGGCAAAGCGTCTCTCAATTCCCAATCGTCTCGGAGACCAAAGGCGAGCCTGTCACCAAGGATGGAAAACAGCGAATCGTCCTCGAGGCTCAAATAGCGGCCTAAGAGCTCTCTCCTTCTCTCCTCGGATATGTCGGCTATATATCTGTCCAATATGTCAATCATCAAACTGCATGCCTCTGGCCTTTTCTTGGGGCCATGATTCTAGGAACCGTATCTGGCCTTGAAATCCTCAAACCTCTGCTTCAGCGTTTCCCAATCTTCGACGGTGCTGTCAGAGGAGGTCAGCCCATTGAGAATCTCTGTCAACGTGGCCATCTGCTCTACCCTACGCTCCATTGAGGTGAGGAGTCGATCCAGCGTCGCATCGGTGCAGGAGACACTCCCTCTCTCTGCGCTCGCCTTCAGCGCATAGACGTTTATGGCAAAGGCCTTCAGAGG
>JBFFDV010000302.1:0-3158 GCA_041559215.1 Anaerolineae bacterium
AGACCGGCGCCCCACGAAAAATAGATGCCGTCCACGCCAATCCCGATGTAGTCGCCGCCTTCATCAATGAACGACATGAACGACTCCTGTCCTTCTGCGCTGAGATCCTCCCACCACCACCAGTCGTCGATGAAGACGTCGTATTCCGAAAGATCCATGCCTGGGTCCAGATCGGACATATACAGCATGTCGTAATCGAACCCAAGCTCCTTCAGGGCGAAGCCAACACCGGGACCCGTGTCGAAGAGGGCGATACGCTGCTCGTGCATAAGAGTCGCTCCCTCGGGTGGACCGTCGACTGCAAAGACATCTAGGCCGTACTGGTTCGCCAGTTCGTTAGCGATCGACCTAGCTCTGGCTCGATTGGCTTGCAGGATAAATGTGCCGACGCCGAAGTCGCTGCCTGAAGCGGTGAAGGGCGCCTCCGCGCGATACACTTCAACGCCTCGCGCCAGTAAGTCGTTGGTGGCCTTGATCGCCGCGTTGCTAGTCGGTAGATAGGCGTAAGCACGCGTTCCTTGGCCTTCGACAGAACCCTGAGGTTCGTCCGCCCCATTGATGGGGTGCGTCCTCACGTTCACTCTATCTTCCATGACCTCCCGGGAAACACCCCACAGTAGGGGATGACTCCATCCCGAGATGTCATACATGGTGAGCCCTGGATCGTCTGATATATCCCAGCCAGCCCAGAGAATGGTGTTGGCCAACCCCCGTTTGGGTTGATCCATCCACACGATGTAGGTGCCTGCCGGATAGTCAACTCCATCCAGCGTAAAAGCTCGGTTGGCCCGCTCCACCTGGACATCGTTGAAGAGCAGGAAGTCAACGAGCCTGGCGGCTTCATGGGGGCTCTGCTGCAGGGGCGCCTCTGCGGGTATGACGTAGGCAGCCGGAAAGTCTATGGTCGTATCGTATTGGTCCCATTCAAGCTCTTCCAATATCTCTTCAGGAATCGCCAGCTGCGGGAGGTCCAGGAACCCTCGTCTGAAGACCTCGATTTGATCTCGAATCATCCCTTCCCTGTTCTCCGAGACGAATTTGAGCGCTCCCCAGACCGCTGCATAATGAGCGTCCACACCGCTGTCGGCGTCATCCGGGGTTTCCAGCGTATGGCCGTAGGCTCCGTGATACATGGCGTACATGGGGGTGAAAATCGGCGGCCAGTCATCCCAGCCGTCCGGCCAATCTCGCATGGGAATAATCGCCTCGGTCTCCTCTGTTTGAGCGATCAACTCCG
This sequence comes from Anaerolineae bacterium, assembly GCA_041559215.1. Lineage (GTDB taxonomy): Bacteria > Chloroflexota > Anaerolineae > UBA7937 > B3-Chlor > JBFFDV01. The sequence goes on from JBFFDV010000302.1 coordinate 1,238, forward strand.
CTTCCATGGCCTTGGCTTGGTCGAAGGCCCACTGGATGTACAGGTCGTACTCGTAGTTGGGGTTATGAGGCGGTGTGCATGGTTCGATCAGCATCGGATCTATGAATCCGTGCAGATCCAGCACGACCATCGGGTTCCACTCAGTGAACACACGCACAGTGGCCCGGGTTTCAGGTTGCGCCAGCGTGATGAAATCCCGGTTCAAATCGAACCCATTGGCATTGCCACGTGTGCCCAGGACACGTCCGTCAGGATTAGCAACGACATTGACCAGCAGAATCACGTTGTCCAGGATCATCTGCACCTCTTCGTTATCTTCGTAGGCCAGGGTCTCGATCAAGCGAATGGCGGCGTCAACCCCAGGATATTCATCCCCATGAACGCTGCCATGGATGTAGAAGGGAACCTTGAAATCGCCGAACTGGTCGACCATCTGTTGAGCTCTTTCAGGATCCTTCAGCATCGTCTGGCGGATGGCCTGGTACTTACCTAGGCGCCCCATCGCCTCAGGCGCCGAAACGGTGACCAAGAACAAGTCTCGTCCACCGGCTGACTGGCCCATCACCTCGACTTTGACCCGATTGCTGTTCACTTCGATCTCGCGCAATTTGGGAGCGATCTCCGAGTACAGAATTGAATCATAGCCGGATGAGGGGACTTCCACTTCTGGGGTGGTTTCCCACCAGGGCCCTTCGGTCAGTGGCGCCTCCAATGGGCGCGCCATCACGCCAGCTGGGGCGATCAGCATGGCAACGCACAGGATCGCCAGGCAATAGTATCGTATCTCTGCTTTGAATCTCTTGTTCATTCTCGACCTCCTTCAGTGAAGTGCAGAGGCTGCAGGGCTTGCCCCTTCTTTACAACACAGCTTTTGGCAAAAGTCACACACCATTATCTGCCTCAATCCGGCGTGTCCCCTTCCATCACCTCCTTTCTAAACAAAAACCGGCCAGATCCGCAGGCCGGTTTCACTACTAGCTCCCTGAGGGCCAAGTGACCACTCTACAGCCCTCAGTTCATCGCCTCCAGGATCACACTTGTCTTGGAATAAGAAAAACGCCGATCATTCGCTGCCAAAGCGATAGGGATCAGCGCTCTTTACACTTTTCACTCCTCCATGGCACCACACTAAGTCATAAAGAAGCCAGGCCAATCGATAGCAATCTACCGATGTCAACACTAGCTGGAGAACCGTTGAGATGAATGTAATGCCTGTGATGTCCTATACTACATCATACACCAAAACAGAAGAGATGTCAAGTAGAGTTGGCAATTTTAATAGGGCAACCGCATTTGTCATTCTGAGCAGCCGCAGGCTGCGAAGAGTCTCACTGACGCCCAGCGCAAGCGAGATTCTTCGTCGCTAACGCTCCTCAGAATGACGGGTTTCATGCAGGCCGCCTCCAAATGCGATTGCCCTGGCAATCTTAAGCTTTCCTCCTGAAACTCTGGGCATTCTTCGATCTGCCGACTGTGATCAACCTCTGCGGATCCTTGTGGTCCCCAATTACCCACCGGATTCGTGGCGCGATGATATGAGCTTCAGCTTCTCCTTCCGACGTAACCGCCTTATTGCCGCCTCCCGCCGTCTCGCCTCCTGAGATGTCGCATGCTCCTCACGATATACCAGAGTGACCGGTAGACGCGTTCTGGTATATCTGCTCCCCTTACCAGCCTGGTGGGATCGAAACCTGCTCTCCAGGTCCACGGTCCAGCCGGTATAGAGGGTTCCATCGGCACATCTTATAATATAGGTGAAAGGCATCTCATTCCGGCCCTCGCTTTTCCAGCCTTTCCCTGAGACTTGGGAACTCGGGAAGAAACATCCTGCTTATGTTTCTCAAGCCGCCTATCTCTTCCATAGCCTGTCTACCTACTTCCTCTTCCTCTCCAACTCTGCGTTCCAGCCAAAGGCGACGCG
>JBFFDV010000303.1:0-3154 GCA_041559215.1 Anaerolineae bacterium
TGTAAGGGCAATAGGGGCAGATTTGGCGGCAGAAGGGGATATGGAGATAAAGCCCGAACTCGTCTATGTCCTCAAATCTGCTGCCGAGTGGGGGGATCCTATTCTCCAGTGCGATACTGTTCTCTTTGGTTAATAGTCTTCTGACAAGGGTTCGGAGAGAACCTTCAAGCCACATGAACTCCCTCGCTTCTCATTGCGTTCATAGTTCACGCGGTACCCTATCCTCGTATTGTGCTCAGCCCTTATCCATGAGCGAGTTGCGAAAGGGATGGAAGTCGGCCGTCATAAGCTCGTCTCTTACTGCGGGATCGTCCTTCGTGAACTCCAGTGTTTCCTCCCGCGTTCTCGCCCGGAAGACCACGATTCCAAACTCCCTGTCCAGACACGGGCCTGCAAGAACCGGTTTTCCTTCACCCTGCGCCCTCTGAAGATACTCGAAGTGCTCCTCCAAGACCAATTCCTCTTGGGGAGACATGTCGTCCATTAAACCCGGACGGTTCGACTTCAATAGGTAGATAAAAGCGGGCATCGCCATCAGTCACTCCTGACCCCTGTAGCTTCTTGCCACCAGATCCTTAGCCTCTCGGGCCAGGCGCATTGCCTGGTCAAGAGGTCCAGGCACCTCGATTATAGTCACCCACTCGCTCGTCTGCCAGGCACTGTAGGCCCTTCCGGACTGGGCGTCGTAGCAACGCATGATGTGGCCCTGGCCCAGAAGATTTATCTCCAAAGCGGCAATACGGAACTTGCCTGCCTTGCCTTTCCAGGCGACGAAGAACTCGTCGGCCTCCTGGCGGTCTGCAGATTCGACCAGTGTCAGAAAGACCTGGCGACCGTCGCCCTCGTATGTAGCTCGCACGGCCCTCGCCTGCGGGCTGATCTGCACGTTGTCCACCGAGGTCACTTCCATGCTCTCCACCAGCTCCAAACCCAGGGGCAGCATGTCCACCGATACCGCGTCCGCTGCGGTCATCCCCGCCGGGGGATGTCCCAAGCTGGCCGGCCACTGGAAGGAGAAATCACTCAGCGCCACTGACCCGACAAATGTCTGGCCCAGCAGCAGACCGCTCACCGCCAAGAGAACCAACACCACAGCTATGGTCATGTACGGCGCTCGCGGCAACAGAACGAAGGTGATAGCTAGAGCAAAGGCCAGGAAGGACATAGCCACGAAGCCGGTGAGCATCGCCCCCGTGCTCAGCAGTTGAAAAGCGGCAAAGACGATGAGAGCTAGCGGTACAGCCATCGCGAGCGAAAGCAGGATATCGCTCACCTGCGTGCGCGATTCCCTCCGGCTGCGCCACAGCAGCAAGAACGCGTAGACCATCAGCGTCACTAGTGTCGTGCCCAGCACTAGTAACCCCTGGCCAACCATACTGGATGGTGATACCAGTTCCATCCCTTCCACGATGACCCACTTGAACCCGGCCAAAACACAGGCAAAGACAGATAGGGTGCCCACACCGATCGCGAACAGGAGCCGGCGCGTCCGGGTGAGGAACCGCTGTCCATTGGCCGGTCTTTCCTCTCGCGTCAGGTCTGCCAGGGCTTCTTCTACCAGCCGCTCTTTGCCAAAGGCCTCGCGACAGTCGGAGCAACGCGACAGATGCTCCTCCACCAACCGCCGGGTCTCGGGGCTGGCCTCTCCCGAGGCATAGACCACCATCAAATCGGAGATAACCTCACAACTTATCATTCTCGCCCTCCTTAGCTTGGTGTCTCCATGTTAGCATTCGAAGAGGACGACGCCTCTTCCACACTCAGGGCTGAGACGAGGCGAAGACGCGCTCGATACAGGCGCACCTTGACCGCGGTAAGGGAGATATCCAATACCTCAGCGATCTGCCGGCAGCTCATGTTCTCCCTGGCCGAGAGGAGCAGGATGGAGCGGTCGCTCTCCGATAGGGACAGCAGCGCCCGCTGAATGGCCTGACTCCGCTCCTGGCGGAGTAAGTGCGTCTCCGGGTTGGCCTGGTTGGAGGTGAAGAAGACGCCCCGCTCTTGAAGTTCCTCCAGCGAGGTCGTGCGCCGTTCCCGCTCAACCCGTCGCAGGTACAGGTTGCGGGCGATGCGCAGCAGCCAGGTCTTCACGCTCGCCTCACCCCGGAAACCGTCCAAAGCCAACATGGCGCGGTAGAAGGTCTCGCCTGTCAGATCATCGGCCAGCGGGCGGTCCCCAGAGACTCGCAGTAGGTAGTCGTAGACCGAGCCGTAATACCGCTCGTACAGCTCTCCCAGACTGTGCACCTCATCGGAACTCATCATCGCTCTCTGCGTCTGCCCGACTAAATAGACACGTAAGGCGGCAAAAGGTTACACCTGAAGGGGGACGGGGGAATGAAATCCCTCTGCTGAAATCAACAAGTCCCTCTGGGACTTGCTGGTTCGAGCCAGGAGATTCATTTCCTGGCGATCAGAAAGGTGTATCCGCTTCGTCGTGGATCTTGGTTTCGAGAGGCGGACAAAAAGTGTCGGAAACTGGCCGTTTACCTTGGCTTCGGTGGCCGTAGCCAGCGTTGATGCCGAGAAGTCCTGCAAAATCTCGCTGATCTGCTTGGCCCCCTTTCTCGCCCCCAAGGGCGATGTCGCCTAGATTATGGCGATTGCCGAAGTCCGAGGATCAGGGCAGGCGCAAATCTGTGAAGTGGAAGGTGGCGAGGGGACAGGAAGGAGAACATGCGCTTAGATACTCTGGTGATCTCCGGTTCACCCGGAGGGGTGTGTCGCATCTGTGCCCCAGCCTGTCTCCCTCACCACCCCCATGAACGAAGACAGCTCAAGATGAACGAATGTTACTTCAGCCTCACCTGTATCGCAAGTATGCCACGATTTGCGAAATTAGTCAACAACCAAGCGGGCAAGGGCCGCATCAGTCCCGAGTCTTGCCAAGCTTTTGCGTCGGGTTCGAAACCCGACGCTACTTGACGACAAACATGCTGAAAGCATGTTCCAGGACTTGTCCTGATCGCCCTGCTCGCCCTGAGCGAAGCCGAAGGGAGCCAAGTCAAAGGGAGCGTAGCCGAAGGCCCGGCTTCCAGCCGGGTCTCCACTTTCGTGGCGCGCGACTTCAGTCCGGCGCTACTCATTGATCCCCCAGCTTTGCGTGCTTCCTTGCCCGCGTCTGACTATGGGCTTGCGCCTAATTGCTGCGCAA
>JBFFDV010000304.1:0-3153 GCA_041559215.1 Anaerolineae bacterium
GATGAGTCTTGTCAAGAGCTGACGAGGGCCAAGATGGGCTGCGGATCAATATGATGTTTCTCCCATCCAAAGTCACTAGCATCGAGACCCAAAGCCACCCCCAATAGTTGACTGAAGTAGAAGACGGGGATAGGTTGATAACCGGCATGTCGCCGTGCTATCCCCACTTGCTGCCTGTCCAGGTTGAACTGGCAGAGCGGGCAGTTAGTAACAATCAATTGAGCACCGTTCTTCTGCGCCGAGGACAGGATAGTATAGCTCATCTCGGCTGTGGCTTCCACTGATATGACCGCTAGATAAGACCCGCAACACTCGCCCTTGTGGGGGTAGTCTACGGTCTCCGCTCCCAATGCAATTAGCAAATCGTCCAGGGTGCGCGGGTTCTCTGGGTCGTCGTAAGCCACCTCGGCCGTGGGCCTCAGTACCATACAGCCATAGTATGCCGCCGCCCTCAGCCCTGTCAATGGCCTCTTCACTATCCGCGCAATCTCGTCAAACCCGACCTCATCTCGCAAGATCTGCAACACGTCGAGAACCTGTAAATCCCCCCTGTATTCGGCCTCGATGAAGAAGTCCAATTTCTCTCGCTTGTCCTCGTCGGCAGAGATGGCGAGGTTGGTACGTCTGAGGACGTTGTAGCAGGTCGTGCAAGCCACGGCTAGCCGCTCACCCGCCTCTCGTGCGGCAACCAGTACGCGAGCTGGGCCGGCCAAGTCGAGGAGGTTGTCAGTCAAAAGAGGGAAGGTCGCCCCACAGCAGTTCCACTCAGGAAGCTCCACCAGATCGACTCCCAGAACCCGGGCTGAGGTCCTCAATGAAATGTCGAAACCCTTCGCTGTGGTGTTCAAAGTGCAACCGGGGAAGTACGGGATCTTCATCAGGGGTGTCTCTCCAAGAAGGGATGCGGGATGGGTCATATGTTATGCCGTATATTTGCGGAAGCCAGCGATGAAAGCCTGCTGTGGATATTCTGCCAAGTCGTCCGCCGACAGGGCGCTGAGGTCAACATAGTCGCCCCTCTCCTGGAGCACGATCTCCCGTATGGCTTCCATAATACGCGAGAGGTCCACCCCCTTGGGACAGCGGGCATAGCAGGTCTGACAGGCGGCGCAGAACCAAGGCGTCTCCGAATTCAGCACCTCTTCTACCAAGCCCAACTGAAGGAAGCGGATCACCTGGCTGGGCAGCATGTCCATAGCGAAGGCCGCTGGACATCCAGCGGCACACTTACCACATTGATAGCACTTCAGCAGGTCTTCCCCACTGATTTCCTCGATTCTGCGAAGAAGTTCATTCCCCAACGTCTCCGCTGATAGTCTAACCCTCATGTTCGCCGTCAAAACTCCTCATCTGTGTCTTCCCGTACTTTTTCTGTCCCTCCTCATATGCATCGCCACCGTAGATGTCGTTGACTACAATAGCCGGGAAGCCCTCCACCCTCAACCGGCGCAGCGCCTCAGTCCCCAGATCATCGTAGGCAATGACCTCTGCCTCTCTGATGCTCCTGGCGATGAGGGCCGCTGCCCCACCAATGGCCGCAAAATATACGGCCTTATGTTTCTGCATAGCCTCCCGCACAGACAGAGAGCGGTTACCCTTGCCGATCATGCCTTTAAGCCCGACCTCCATAAGGCGTGGAGCGTAGGGGTCCATCCGATAGCTAGTGGTAGGCCCGGCCGATCCAATCGGTTTGCCTGGCTTGGCTGGCGAGGGCCCCATGTAATAGATGATCTGCCCCTTTGGGTCGAAAGGCAAAGGTGCGCCCTCGTCCAAGGCGTCGATCATGCGCTTGTGAGCAGCATCCCGGCCTACATAGATGATTCCGGTAATGGTGACTCTGTCGCCGGCGTGAAGTTGCTCAACGACATCATCGGTAAGAGGCGTAGTGATTTTCACCTTGCTCTCTTCCTTGGAAACTGAAAAGGGATGAAGAAGTCTGAAAGTTCCTTTCCCAGAGCCTCTCCAGGCCCTCTACAAAACTGCCTCTTTGTGCCGGGCACTGTGGCACTGGATGTTCACCGCCACAGGCAGGCTGGCGATGTGACATGGGTAGGTCTCCACGTGAACCGCCAGAGAAGTAATCCTGCCTCCCAGGCCTTGAGGGCCGATACCCAGCCTGTTCACCCTCTCCAGGATGTCTCGTTCCAGTTCGGCCACCTCCGGGTCGGGGCTGGACTGGCCTACTTCTCTAAGAAGTGCATGCTTGGCCAGCCACGTCGCCATTTCCATCGTGCCCCCTACCCCAATCCCAATGATGGTAGGGGGACATGGGTTGGCCCCAGCTCTCTCGACGGTCTCCACCACGAAGTCAACCACCCCTTGATGTCCATCAGCAGGCTTGAGCATGGCCAGAGCGCTCATGTTCTCGCTTCCGCCACCTTTAGGAACCACGGTGATCTTGAGCCTATCGCCTGGGACGATCTGGAGATGAATCACAGCCGGGGTGTTGTCGCTGGTATTGGTGCGCGTCGAGAAGGGTTTATCAACTACCGACTTGCGGAGATAGCCCTCCTCATACCCTCGTCTCACCCCCTCGTGGATCGCTTCGTAGAGATCCCCGCCAACGACGTGAAGATCCTGTCCCACTTCCAGAAAGACCACCGTCAGCCCCGTGTCCTGACAAAGAGGGATCTCCTCGTCGCAGGCCACATCTGCGTTCTCGAGCAGTTGGTCCAGCACCTCGCGACCCACAGGCGAGACTTCGGCATCCCGGGCCTGGCATAGAGCCTTGATTACATCATCGCCCAAATAGTAATTTGCCTCTACGCACAGCCGGGTGACCGTCTCGGTAACCTCCTCGCAGCCAATTTCTCGCATCTCTACTCTTCCTACAAAAGGATCAAACTGCTTACGCAGCGCCTTCAATCACAATGCATTATACAATCTAAATACCGTTTTGTCCAACCATGTGCGTCAAAAGCTTGCGCAGCGGTTGGGCACAAGCCCCAAGATGCAGGGTTATGAAGTACACGAGGGGACACCCCCAATGCTGTTGCATTAACTTGTCAGGACGAGCTCCTATTGGTCCCCACCCCCCTCAGTCCCCCCTCCCCCAGTGCATCGGGAGAACTGGTAACGCTGTGCGGCAGCCACTGGGGGAGGGGGGAAGTAAACTTTCTGTGGGGGACACCCCCACTTCCCCCGCCAGGGGAC
>JBFFDV010000305.1:0-3115 GCA_041559215.1 Anaerolineae bacterium
CAAATCGCGAGAGTCGGTACATCACAAGTTACATGTGAATGCATAGGCTGGCAACCCGAAATTGCCAGCATCTTGTCATTCTGAGGAGCGCAGCGACGAAGAATCTCGCTCCTCCAAGTAAACAGCTAGATTCTTCGCCTCCGCTGTGCTGCGGCTCAGAATGACAGACCTCGTTCTGGCTGTGCAGAGGTACCAATCCGAAATTCCTACAACTGTGGGACACACCCCTGAGGCTTGCCACAATCGGGGGCTTGCCTATGACCTTTTGGGCGGGTATGAGCAGGCCATCGCTGACTTCGAGACCTTCCTGCCAATAGCTCCGACTGATGATCCCTGGAGAACGCGGGCGCAGTAAATGATTGACGGAATGCGACCGCCGCAGTATGCATTCTTCGATACGATCCTCGACTTACTCAAGATGCTTCCCTCGATCTTTCGATTTCGCTCAGGACAAGTACGGTCCGCACTCTGCCTCCGGCTACTCCAGGTGATCCTTCTCTACCGAACAAGACTCGCCCTTCCCCCCATCTTATGATAGAATCCATTATTGGACACCAACAAGCAGAACCAAGTCTCCGAGGGGAAAGATCAACCTTCCATCTCTGGAGAAAAGGAGAGACATGACCGAAACCAGGGGAAGTAGCCAGGATCACAGCGAGCAGGTGCTCGATCACTTCATGAACCCGCGCAACATTGGGTCCATCGAGGACGCGAGTGCGATAGGAGACGCGGGAAATCCAGCGGATGGAGACGCTATCCGCCTGTACTTGAGAATAGAAGAGAGTGTGATCTCAGACGCGAAAGTGAAGGTCTTTGGCTGCCCCACCGCCATAGCCGCGGCCAGTGTGCTGACCGAGTTGATAATCGGCAAGTCTCTCGCCGAAGCATTAGCTCTCCGGAATGAAGACATAGATGCCGCTTTGGGCGGGCTGCCTGAGTCGAAACTGCATTGCTCTGTGATGGCCGAGGCGGTTCTGGAGGATGCGATTTCTCGATATCGGACCGAGAGGGAGTAGCGCCGACCCAACCGGTTCGCACGTGCCCCTGCGCTGGCTGAGAGATAGCATATATCCGGCCCGGAACATGAGAAAGCCCCGCGTGGATGGACACACACAGGGCCAGAATCTTCGTCGCCAATAGAGGGGCAAGCCCAGCAGGTCAGGCGATGGTTCCTAAGGCGAGGTCATTCCCAACCGTCTCTTGGTTTCTACCAGTTTCTCGTCAACATTTTCAAAATCGCCCCTCTGCCCCGGCGGCAGCAGTTTCGCGATCTGGCAGAGTGCCAACTTCGAAAGATCGATCAAGAAGTCGGATTTCTCGAACTCATCCATCGGAAGTGCTTCGGGTGGCTGTATAGGCTCTCCGAATCTGACCTTCACCGCTTTGGGCTTCCCCTTTCCTTTTCGGGTGATCACCCCCATGGGTACGAGGGGAACTCCTTTCTTAACACAGAACAGCGCCGCCCCTGCCCTCAAATCCCCCTCCAATAGACCGTTGCCTCTGGTTCTTCCTGTGATCGACATCCATAGAATATGCCCGGGGCCATCAAGGAAGGATAGAACTTCTTGGACGACCTTTTTGTGCAACCTGTAAGCCCCGGCCTCATCTTTGTGGACCGGAAAGACTAAACTCTCCACGCCTAGCGCTTTCAACAATAAACCGGCATGTGTAACGAACTCCGAGCGCCCAATCCCCTTCACGCGAAACCCTTCTCCAGGTAGGCGACAGCCAACTTTCAAGATTGCCCGCAAGGTCTGTGATATTGAGGGATAGTTACTAACCAAGATGGCCCTGTGGGGCCCCTCCAGAGAGGGCGGATTTGGCTCTACCTCAATCCCTCTTATGGCCAGATCCACCATCCTTCGACCAGTCCTACCGCGCTCCAATAGCGCCAGGGAACGCGCCGCGACATCAAGTCGTTCACTGATCAGCCTTTTCGCCAAGCTCCAAATCTCCTCTCTGTAGTGAAGGTTCTTCTCCAGAACGCGCTCCTCGCAGACTAGATCACAGTGTTGACGACCCTAGACAGCCAAACGGTTTCTGGTGAGCGGCCTTAAGCGGGATATGTGTACGCATCGCCGCGATTGTCCCAAGAGCACGTTGCCCGCACCTAGTCGTCTGTGGCTCTCGAGTGACGCTTCAGTTAATACAACCCTGAACTCAGTGCATGGTTACGCGCACGTATCTGATTTGTGCAGCCACGCGTCCTTGTGTTCAGAGATCATACAGGCCAGTTCTTACCCCCTCGCGAATAGACAACTAACACGTCCCGCCGGGATGCGAATCCAACTAGCGACTAAGGTGTTGTACAGTATGAGTATCGAATCCCACAACCCATTGCAGAAAGGAGGGTACAAAGGTGTAGGAGAACGATGGATTGCATTTGGGTTCCTTTATGTTCATCAAGTAATCTTCCACTGAGGGAGGTAGAAAAATGTTGATGGATCGTATCGTTGGTGCGTTCACGTTTCGCCGGGGGGTTTACGCCCAGGTAGAGAAGGACACGGGATTCACCACGACAGCTTGGATCCTGGTGATAGTGGTCGCCTTTCTCAACCAGCTAGGATCCTTTGCATCTGCAAATGTCGTCGAGTGGGCGATCGGCGCCGTCCTGGGCACGGTAGGTGTGGTCATTGGCTTCGCCGCGGCCGCCTTCGTTGTGCAGTGGGTGGGGCGCGCTCTCTTCAAGGCCGATGTCACCTTCGAGGAAATGGTCCGCACGCTAGGACTGGCCTACGTCTGGAATGTCGTGGGAGTCCTGGGTATACTAGGTGTCATACCTTATCTAGGCTGCCTGGTGGCTCCAGTCCTCTTTCTGGCCTGGATTTTGGGGTTGATCGCCTGGTTCGTAGCGGCGAAGGAGGCCCTAGACCTGGAGTGGGTTCCGACCATCGTCTCCGTTATCATAGGCTGGATCGTCCTGGTACTGATCACAGCCGCCGTTGCAGCGGTGGTCGGCATAGTTTTCGGCATTGGTGCTGCTGTGCTGGCGCCGGTCCTTCCTGGCTAGAACGCACGGCATGCTGACGTCGCAGAGAGCCGCTCGTGCGAGCGGCTCTTTCCATTCCTGGGGTTTTCGGCCAGCCGACCGCAAGAGTCAGTCCGCGCATCGCGC
>JBFFDV010000306.1:0-3108 GCA_041559215.1 Anaerolineae bacterium
CCAACAGGAGGTCGTCCTGACAAGTTAATGCAACAGCATTGGACGGGAGCCGACAAGTAGTGGCCCGAGAGCCCAAGGTCGCAACGTTCGGGCCCATGGTTCTCAGCTATGTGGGATTACGTAAAGGGCCCTGGCGATTGCAGTGTGAGATCTGAGTAGGAATCGATAGGCAGCAACTGCTTGACGAATAGTGCTGCTGGTGGCATTATTGCAGGTGAGTTCGCATATAGCTTGGGTGTTGTGAGAAAGGTCGACCTAATATGCCCCCTGGGGTGACTAGACGGAAGAATGTCGGCCCACTGGGTGGTCAGACGAAGGATCGTCACTGAACAGAAGGTGGAAAGGAGTCGTTGAGATGTTGTCGAAACCTTTTTGTGCACTGCTCGCCCTTCTCCTGGCCACATCACTGGTGGCGTGCTCAGGTAAGGCGGCCACGCCAACGCCCCTCGCTATAGCTCCTATGCCCTCTAGCACGCCTATGCCACCTACTCCGACCCCGGCGTCAGTCCCTAGTCCCACGTCAACATCGGCAGCAACGGCTACCTCCACCCCTACTCTGGCACCCACATCGACTAGCACCCCTATACCAACCAATACGCTCACTCCTACTTCCACACCGCGAAGCACCGCCCCCCTGCGCCAAGTAGCCGAGCTAGGAACTGGCGCTGACGCCTTGGCCTTTAGCCCTGATGACGGGCTCCTGGCAGTGGCCAATCCGCAGGGTGAGGTTCAGGTTTGGGATACGGCGACTTGGACCCGGCGCTGGACCGGCAATCATAACGATTGGATCCGCAAGATTGCCTTTAGCCCAGATGGTGAGCGGCTGGGGAGTGTTAGCTCTGACCAAACAGCTCGATTGTGGGATATTGAGACCGGAGACCAGATCGCTCAGCTCGATTATGGCTATTGGGTATACGGTCTGGACTTCAGCGCTGATGGTCAGCGATGGGCAACCGGCAGCTTTGATGGGAAGGTTGTCATCGCGGATGCGAGAACAGGGCAGGCCATCACCGAGTTTGAACACGAATTGATGGTTATCGATTTAGACCTCAGCCCCAACGATACATGGCTGGCTGTTATGACCTCCGGCTCTTATGGCCCGGGCAGGCTCCTAGTATGGGACGTATTCACCCAGGAGCGGAGAGTCCTGGCCGAGTTCAATGGGGTAGCCTATTCCGCTGTGGCTTTCAGTCCCGACGCCAGTTGGCTAGCAGCGGCCCTCGGTGCGAGTGGTCCAATAACCATCTGGCAAACAGGAACATGGCCTGAAGCGGCACAGTTGGTCCCCCCTGAGGGGACTGTCAACCGACTCGTGTTCAGTCCCAACGGTCAATGGCTAGTAGGTGTCGTGTCCCGCAGCGAAATGGACAACAGAGTTGTGGTTTGGGAAGTTCCGACATGGCGCGTGGTTGGAGACATGAAACAAGCAGATGTGGTCTGGGATATCGCCTTCAGCCCTGATGGACGGTGGCTCGTCACAGGTCTGGGACAGGGTGTTGAACACCCGCCAGCCTATGAAGGTCAGCTCTGGGAAACAACGAGCGGAAGACTGGTGGCGCGCATGCCCCATGCGAGGCAGGTATTAGCGGTAGCTTTTAGCCACGACGCCAAACTCATAGCCACAGGTAGCAATGAAGCAGTCAAAATATGGGAGTTTCAATCTCTTGAGTAGTGGGCGATTGGGGCCATGTAGGAAGCCATTCTGATCATAGCTCCGCCTTGCCCCCCATACAGGACCACCTCAGCAATCGTGGCCTGACTATTATATATGCGGCTCTGCCGGAAAGGAGATCATGATGAAAGTAGTTGGCGTTGTGGGTAGCCCCCGGGTAGGAGGCAACACAGAGCAGCTGACCCAAGAGGCGCTCAATGTTATCCAGGAGAAGGGTATTGATACCGAGTTAATCCGTCTGGCCGAGAAGAATATCCTTCCCTGCACTGAGTGCGGTGCCTGTGAGAGCGAGGAGATCTGTCCCTTAGACGACGATCTGTTGCCGTTGTATCACCGGCTGAAGGAAGCAGATGGCATCATCCTCGCTTCTCCCGTATTCTTTGGCTCGGCCACCCCCGAACTCAAGGCGCTCATGGATCGAGCAGGCTATATCTCCTACAACAACGGCTTCAGTTTTTCTCGCAAGGCGGGTGGCCCCTTGGTTGTGGCTGGGCGCAATGGAGGCAATTTCACGAACACCCAGTTGATTCTGTGGTTCATGATCTTGGGCATGATTGTACCCGGCTCCGTCGATTGGAATACCGCTTTCGGCACTGAACCAGGCGAGATATGGGACGACAAAAGCGGTATACACACTGTGAGGGTCTTCGCTGAGAACCTGGCTTGGCTTGTCAAGAAGCTCGCCTAGCCGGCTCCCGCAGTACTTGGCAGAACTGGCAACGCTGTGCCCTGTAGCCCTGGGGGAGGGAGATTGAGGGACGTGGCGGCCAACAGGAGCCCGTCCTGACAAGTCAATGCAACAGCATTGGGACCGGTTCATACCTCTACTGCTGAGGTAGAGTCATAGACCTTCTCCTGATAGCATAAGTTGCGAACCGGAAGGAAGTCTTTGTGATTGCTGCACCCCGCGATCCTGAGAGACCTCGACAACCGGTGATACACATAGAGAGGAGGATGACCATGAACGCTGAGAGCTATCGTTTCCGGCTGGGAGACTTCGAATGTGTTTGCCTCAGCGATGGCGATTTTGATTACGAGCTCAAATCTCTCTTTGCTAATGTGCCAATTGAACAAGTCCAAGAGGCCCTTCGTCAGCGCAACTTGCCAATAGACCATATCACGACGCCGTACACCTACCTGTACGTCAACACGGGCGAGCATCGGGTGCTCGTGGACATGGGTGCTGGCGATCTCGCACCAAGCACGGGCAAGCTGCTCCAAAGCATGAAGGCGGCGGCGATTGAGCCTGCGGAGATTGATACAGTCGTCATCACGCACGCTCATCCGGACCACATCGGCGGTACTCTCGATGACGAGGGTAGGCCCATTTACCCCAACGCTCGCTACTACATCTCGAAAGACGAGTGGATGTTCTGGTTCGGAGAAGCCGCCTTAGGGAAAGCTCCGGAATGGTTTGTCACTCTCGCACGTGGAAA
>JBFFDV010000307.1:0-3091 GCA_041559215.1 Anaerolineae bacterium
CCACTTTGCCATGGACCATTACCTCCGCATAAGCTTCGGGCTGCCGCCGGACTACCTCCGCGCGGGGCTCGATCGCATCCACGAGTTGATCGTCGAACTGCAGGGATGACCGTCATCCCAGACACCCCAGACGGGAGACTTTGATGCCAAGCGGCGATGTGACAGCGCAGGATATCCATCTAGCCAGGCAGAGGATCTCATCCCTCGCCAGCAAGACACCCCTGGTCGGTTGCTCACTGCTGACGGAGCGGGTCGGCGCGGCTGTCTATCTCAAGCTGGAGAATCTGCAAGAGACCGGCTCTTTCAAGATCAGGGGGGCCGCCAACAAGATGCTCACCTTGACGCCGGAGGAGAGAGCACGAGGGGTCGTCACCGTCTCCACCGGCAATCATGGCCGGGCGGTGTCCTACGTGGCCGGGCGCTTGGACATCAGGGCCGTGATCTGCATGCCGAAGGGGGTGCCCAGCAACAAGGTGGAGGCCATCAAAGAGCTCGGCCCCGAGATAGTGATGTATGGGGACAGCTACGACGAGGCCGAGGAGCACGCTTATCGGCTGGAGAGGGAGCGGGGCTTGACCATGATCAACCCCTTCGACGATCCCTTTGTCATCGCCGGGCAGGGTACCATCGGCCTGGAGTTGCTGCAGGATCTACCCGAAATAGATACGGCAATCGTACCGCTCGCCGGAGGAGGGCTGATCGCGGGCATCGCGCTGGCATTGAAATCGGCCAACAGCAGTAGCCGGGTGATAGGGGTATCCATGGACCGCGCGCCGGTGATGTACCACAGTCTGAAGGCGGGCAAGCCGATACAGATGGAGGAGGAAGAGACGATCGCCGACGCCCTGGTGGGCGGTATCGGTTTGGACAATCAGTATACTTTCCGTATGATCCAGGAGCTTGTTGACGATGTCGTCTTGGTGTCCGATGAGGAGATCGCCGAAGCCATGGTCTTCGCTCTGGAGAAGCATCGTCTGGTGGTAGAGGGGGGAGGGGCTGTGGGCATAGCAGCCCTCCTCCAAAGTAGGGTCAAAGACCTCGGACGCTACGTCGCCGTGGTCATCAGTGGAGGCAATGTCGATATCCCCTTGCTATTGAAGATAGCTCAGAGCCCCGCCACAGGGAGGCCGAAGCCCGAAGGGCACCATCACTGAGGAGGAGTATACGAGGATATGAATCCGAAAGTAGTTGGACTGGTGGGCAGCCCTAGAAAGGGGATGAACACGGATACCCTTGTGACCAAAGTGCTGGAAGGTGCCGACTCCATCGGCGCGGAGACGGAAAAGATCTACCTCAATGATCTAGAAATCAGGCCGTGCCAAGCCTGCGATGAGTTCCCAGCTCCTGGTTTTTGTCTCTACAAGGACGGGATGGAAACCATATACAAGGCGCTCCAGAGCGCTGACGCTCTGGTCATCGGGACTCCTTCATATTACGAGTCCATGAGCGCGCAACTGAAGCTAGTTATCGATCGCTCAAATTGCCTGGCAGAGTTGGTCACGCTCCCCGATGGCGGGATCCAGTTCAAATCGAGGCTGAGCAGAAGGAAGAAGGGTATCTTTATCTGGGTGGCTGACCTCTCGAGAAATCCCGAGCACGCGCTGGCAACGATGAGGGCTTGGTGCCTCGGGGCGAATGTTGAACTGGTAGACACTCTGATTGTCACAAACTCTGAGCATGGACAAGGGGCCAGAAACCGAAAAGAGCTGCTCCACAGGGCTTTTGAATTGGGTATATCCCTGGCACAGTGATGGCTACTTCGGCGACCACGAGAACCTGTTGTGCAATCGACCCCGGCCTGTATTGACAGTCTGCTCGATTTATGCTATAATATTACTATAGCCCTGCAGGGGGGGCCTTGCTCGTATCATCCCTTGTTCGACAAGGCCCATCTTGTATACAGAGGTGAGCCTTTGCTATCCTGTGCCAATGGTGAGGAAGCGCAGCGCGGCGTAGCCCCCCAACTTCGGGGGAATGACCACATCTAACAACGCCAAATGGAACCGAGGTCCCAGCCGCCATCACACACCTAAGCAGGGATCGCGGATTCCCATAGGGTCTGTTCAGGGCGGCCCACTCCGTTGGGCAGCTTCGGCAAGCCTCAAGATTCAACCGAAATCGGCTAGCATTTGGTGACGGAGGGTTACACAATGTACGTACGTGAAGCAAGACCAGAGGATAGCGCCGAACTCCAAGCGCTACAGGCAAAATCCACAGTGGGAAAGACGCTCATCCTGTCTATGGTGAACGCGCCTGACTTTTTCGCCCGAGCCAACGCATACGAGACGTACAAGGTCTTCGTGGCAACCAAACACGATCGGATCATAGGATCGGCAGCTTGCGCGATAAGGGACGGCCTTGTTCGTGGGAAGATGCACCGAATTGGCCATGAGTTTCAGTACTTCACCTCGACCTACTACCGCAAGCGTAGAGTCGGGAGTCTGCTTCGTGAGCGGATTGAGGACTATCTCAACTCAGAGGGCGTGGACTTGTCTTACGTCCCGATCTTGGAGGGTAACCTGCCTGGTATGCGGCTCTTTGAAGGTCACGGCTTCAGGCTGCACCGCAGCCTCGTCATGCCGGGCTTGGCGGTGTATAAGGAGATGGATGTTGCAGCGACGGGAACGATCAGGCCAATAGCAACTGCGGACCTGCCCACGGTCGCCGAGCTACTGAATGAAACCTGGGAAGGCCATGATCTGTATGAGTCGACCTCGGCTGACGCTCTGGCCCGGTTCGTCAGCCGCACACCCGAGTATAGCTTCGAAAACTTGCTCCTCCTGGAAGATAGGGGGCAAATCCTGGCCTGTTTAGGCTTCTGGGATTGGGGCAAACTGACGCAGATCACGGTGATAGCACCTAGTCGAGCGATGCGAATGCGTGGCCTGCTGATGGGCATCGCCGGCCGCCTACGACCGATGCCACAGTTCCCCAAGGCCGGGGACCAGTTGAAGCAAATGGTGCTCACCCCTATCGGGTTCAAGGACCCGAGACACCTGGCGGTGCTGCTCAGATACGTGAACAACCAGGCTCTCCTGGCAGGGATTCAGCAAATCTTCTGCGTTTGCGAGAGAGACCATCCTCTGTTGAG
>JBFFDV010000308.1:0-3077 GCA_041559215.1 Anaerolineae bacterium
ACCCCAACATCACCGCCAGGGGCCAGCCCGACTCCTACGAGGCCTCGTCCCACCCCTACACCTAGGCCGCCAACTTTGAGCGGGAAAATCGCCTACCCGGTATACTTGGGCAACCGGAACTACGAGGTACGAATCGCCACCGTGAGCGGCAGGGTCCTCTTCGCCATTCCCGATTTTAGCGAACCAAATCTGCGCCCTGATGGAGGTAGGCTCGCAGTACGCTGCTGGAAAAGCGAAGCGCGAGCCCTATTCACTATGAATGTAGACGGCACTGGTCAGCAGCGCATAAGCAATTTCCTAGAGGATAGCGTGCCTCGTTGGGCTGCGGACGGTGCTGATATCGTCTTCGGCACGAAAAGGGAGAGCCCTGGCCACGCGTCGAAAGTATACTCCTATTCGATGAGTGGAGATGAGCAAGCCCTGGGAGAAGGGGACAACCCTGATTGGTCCCCCGATGGTAAGCATATCGTCGCCAGGGGCTGGGTAAGTGGCGTGGGCTTGATTGTGATGGACAGTGGAGGAGGGAACCGGCGCCAATTGACCTCCAACATCACCGATTCCACGCCAGATTGGTCGCCAACCGGCAACAGAATAGCTTTCACGCGCCAGACAGGCAACAACTGGGATGTATGGATCATCAACAGCGATGGCAGCGGGGAGAAGAGGCTCACCACTGATGGCTCTGTTGATGGCCTTCCTGCCTGGTCTCCCGATGGCACGTCCATAGCTTTCCTCTCCAACCGTGGCGGCCCCTGGGCGATCTGGGTAATGAAAGCCGATGGCAGTAATCAACGAAAGCTGTTCGACACCGGTTCTAGTACCTATCGCACCAGTGAAGGATTCGATGGAGAGTGGGCTGGAACAGAGGGCTATCAACCCAGGGACTGGCTCGATGAGCAAATCTCTTGGTCGCGATGAGGACCAGCTTTGAACCTCAGCAGATTAGGACGCCCCCTTTCGTAAGGGGGCGTCTTCGCACGTGGTCGTGAAGCAGCCATCGTGCTAAGACTCAATCGGTGAGTCTCCCTCGGTATTCCTGCACCGCACGGAAGAGGTTGGTCTTCACCTGAGGACACTCCTTTTCGATGGCTCGCAGCAGATCCTTCATCGTGGCGCGCTTTGAAGTCACGCTGTTGGGACAAGGGGCACCCATCCCTGGGAAGCCGCAGGCTCGCGCGAACCGCACCAGTTCCTTCTCTGGTACATAAGCCAATGGCCTGATAACAGTGATCTTCCCTCCAAAGAAGGACACCTTCGGCTCCATCGTCTCCAGCCGGCCATGATAAAGAAGATTCAGAAGTGTGGTCTGAGCCACATCGTCGGCATGATGGCCAAAAGCCACTTTATTGCAACCCAGACGGTCCGCAGCCAAGAAGAGAGCCTAGCTGAGGTGCCAGGAGCACCAGAAGCAGTTCAGTTCCCCACTGCCGTCCTCCTCCAACGCAAGACTCATCTCCTCGAAGGAATACTCCACTCCCTCCCCTTGGAATAATCTTTCCAATTCCGGACGCCGGAAATGACCGCCACAGTCGAGATCCGATTGGACATGGACCGCCAAGAGATGATAGCTCTCCCGAACCAATGGTTGCCGCACATCGAGCAGCTTCAGGAGAGATAGGCTGTCCTTTCCTCCAGACACGGCAACGACTATCTGGTCTCCATCCTCGATCAGACCATGATCACGTACCGCCTTGTTGACCTTCTTCAGCAAGTAAAAGGCTAGCTTCTCAGCCGCTCCCATATTAAGGCACCTGTCAATAACAACGCGCCGAACATACTCACCGCTAATCCAACCTTGAAGGAGGCCGGATCGTAGATGAACTCCACTGTATGCTCACCCTGTGGAAGATAGACCGCACGAAAGTAGTAATCAGCCCGCACGATTCCCGCCGGCTGCCCACTCACCAGAGCTCGCCAGCCAGGATAGTAGGCCTCCGTGAAGACAAGATAACCAGGACTCTTCAGCTCGACCTCTACGCTCACGCGATCAGCTGTGTAGAAGACAATAGACACATGATCTTCCCTGCCCTTGCCGTTTGGCGTCACTTCCGGACCTTCAGCGCTCAATATCACCTCCTCGCCTGGCGCGAAGGATTCCTCTTGCATGGCCACAATCACCGCTTCGTCGTCCTGGATGACCCTCGCTTCATGCACGGCAAAAGCCCGTGGAAGGACATCAAGATTCTCATAGATCTTAACATCACCACTGTGCACCAAACGGTACGTCCCCTCTGTGGAAACCACCAGCGTCTGGTGAGTCCTGGTCCGCTGGTCTATGACCGTGATCCCTCGCAAACGCAGCTGCCCTTCGTCGGCTAGATACCGTATCTGGATCTCTTCGGGATAGATAGCCTCTTCCCACTCCAAAAGAGCGTGATAGTCGTTGCCCGCCGGGTTGCCTCGCCAGTGGCCGACTACTCGTGCTGGCCGATGTGGTGGCATCGCAGTCTCGTACTCCCCCTCCGCCGTGTCTTCTCCTGCTCGCAGTAGGAAGGAACGGCTATGACCTGTGCCATCATCAATCGTAATCTCAGCGACAGGGCTTCCCTGCTCCAATCCACCTCCATCCATCAGATAGGAGATGACGCCCAAAGCGGTCGCGGGAAAATCAGGCAGGTCGTCCAAGACCAACTGAGTGGACTTTTCGCTCCCTAGAATAGCTCGGTGCCCCAGATCATAAAAGACTCCATCAACCCATACGTCGTACACCTTGTCCGTTATAACGTACTTCACATTGAAAAGGTTTAGGAGCCACCCACTAGGGATTTCAGCTATGCGTCCCTGTAACCGCCCGTCGGGGGAGATTTCCTCTTCGGGCAAGAAGAACCGCTGTAAATCTACATATCGGGCTAGAGGCAACACTCCACCATCATATCCATCTATACTCTGTAATCTGTACAGCAAGGGCAGATTAGGAGTCAATATCTCCTTCTCCTTGGTGGCCACCAGATAGTCATAGACCGATTTCGCCCTGCGGTTGGACAGCTTGATATTGTAGTTGTCGCTTCCCTTGGAATCTGTATGTCCGCCGATCTCTATCCTTACGTTGGGATTTGAATTCAACCACCTCACAGCGT
>JBFFDV010000309.1:0-3050 GCA_041559215.1 Anaerolineae bacterium
ACGAACAAGGCTGAGCTGATTCGTTTGATGGTCGGCCGGCCACTTGCTGAGACATTCCCTCCTAAGGGGGAGATCAGGGGTGAAGTAGCATTAGAGGTCAACGATCTTGTCAAGGATGAGGTTCTCGAGCATGTGAGCTTCGTCTTGTCATACGGTGAGATAGTCGGATTGTCTGGCCTTGTCGGCTCGGGACGTACGGAGTTGGCCAAGGTCATTTTCGGAACCGAGGTAGCCGATAGTGGTACCATACTCCTGGAGGGCCAGGAGCTACATCGCGGAAACCCAAAGGAAAGTGTGCGTAGGGGCTTGAGCCTGGTTCCTGAGGACCGCATGGCTGAGGGGTTGATGCTCAACTTGACAGTGCGGCAGAATGTGGCGCTCGCCAGTCTCGAACGCAGACAACGCTTCGGCTTCATACAAAAGGCACTGGAGTCGAAGATCATCAGCAAACTGGTCAGCGATCTGAACATCCACACTCCCAGCCTTGAGCAACAAGTGGCATATCTGAGCGGGGGGAATCAGCAGAAAGTAGCCCTTGCTAAATGGCTGGCTACGGATGCACAGGTGATCATCTTCGATGAGCCGACGAGAGGGATCGACGTAGGGACCAAGGTGGAGCTGTATGGCCTGATGCGTCGTTTGGCTGACATGGGTAAAGCGATTCTCATGATCTCCTCGGAACTCATCGAAATCATCGGTCTGAGCGATCGAATCCTAGTCATGTCTGAGGGCCGCATCGTTGGCGAGCTGTCTCCCGAAGAGGCGACGGAGGAGAATATCCTGACCATGGCCTACGGCCTAGGTTCGTCCACATCCGCCGCGATCTCTGCGCCACCTGCGGCAGCTATGCCGGCGGTGAGACCCACTCGTGTTCTGGAGCCACTTCGCTCGGTGCTTACCGGGCTTCCACGGGTCCAATCCGCCATCGAGAGCGTGATTGCCAGCGGCAACCTGCCCGTGTTGGCAGTATACATGATCCTGGCCGCCCTAATCGTCGCGGGAACGGTGCTTTCACCAACCTTCTCTCGTCCCATCAACCTGGAGAACATCATGCGCCAAGCCACGGCCTTGGCGATTGTCAGCGTGGGCCAGACCCTCCTCATGATAGCTGGAGGTGTTGACCTTTCGGTCAGCGCCGTGATCACACTAGTCGTGCTGGCCGGGGCCTCCATTATGCAGGGGCAAGACACAATGATCGTGCCCGCCTTGGCTGCTGGGTTGGCCGTGGGACTGGTGATGGGACTTGTCAATGCCTTCACCGTGATCAGGCTCCGTGTGCAGCCGTTCATCGCCACTTTGGGCACCATGACCGTTGGCCGGGGGATTGCCTTGGCGTACACCAAAATCCCGGTGGGCAGAATAGCGCCGAGCTACCTCTTCCTATCCCAGGGGAAGATCTTGATCATTCCGGTGGCCCTGTTCATCCTGGTGATCACTCTGGCGTTGGCCATGTTCTTGTTGCGCAGGACCAGGCTTGGAACCTACTTCTATGCCATCGGAGGCAATGCAGAGGTGGCTCGCACTGCCGGGATAAGCGTCAACAGGACTAGGTTGACTTCCTATCTGATCTGCGGCCTTGCGGCAGCCGCGAGCGGCCTCTACCTCCTAAGTCGCATGGGAGTAGGTGATCCGACGGTTGGGCCAGGCTATGAGTTCGATTCCCTGACCGCCACCATTGTCGGCGGCACCACATTTGCCGGAGGTAGAGGAGGCGTCGTAGGCACCATGGGCGGAGTTCTGATGATCGCCGTCCTCAGCAACCTGCTGAATCTACTCAATGTCAGTACTTGGTATCAGCAGATCGCAAAGGGTCTCATCATAATCGTAGCCGTCTCGGTCTACAGGCAGACACGCTGATGAGGAAGCGGCCTTGACACCGACTGGCTGACCGCGTCGGAATTACTGGTTCTTAAATCTTTGGTGGAAAGGAGAATCTAGATGGGTACAAGAATCGCAGTAGCTCAGATCGACTCAGTGCTTGGGGATATCGAAGCCAACCTGGAAAGGATCGGGAGCTTCGTGTCCGTCGCCAAGGAGCAGGGGGCCCAGGCAGTCCTCTTCCCGGAGCTTTTCACGACTGGTTACACAATGGGATTTGACTTGCGCAAGCACGGCGAGCCCGTACCGGGGAGCACCACAGACTACCTAGCTCGCTTGGCTGCCGAGAGTGGACTCTACATCTACGGGTCCATCGTTGAAAAGAGTGGAGACAAGCATCACAATGCTGGCGTTTTCCTTTCTCCTTCGGACGGTCTGATCGCAGTCTACCGCAAGGTGCATCTATTCGGAGAAGAGAAGGATCTCTTGGATCCTGGCACGGAGCCAATGGTCGTCGAAACCGACATGGGCCCCGTCGGCTTGAGTATCTGCTATGATCTCGTCTTCCCGGAATACATCCGCGGTCTGGTTTTAATGGGGGCCCATTTCATCTTCAACTCCACCTTCTGGCTGAGGGCGGGACCGCCTGACGAATGGGACTGGAGTCACCGGCAACCCACGGCGCTCGCCGTCGCCCGTGCCCTTGAGAACACCACCGGGTTAGCGATGTCCTGCCGCTTCGGAACTGAGGGTGACGTTATCGGCTTTGGTCACTCCTGTATCGTGAGCCCATCGGGGAGAATTCTGGCCAGCTTGGGGGAAGGAGAAGGCGTGACTACGGCCGAGATCCCTATGGACAGGGTCGAGGACTTCAGAAAGCTTGCTACCTACTTCGAGGATCGCAGGGTCGAGCTCTATCGCAAAATGCTAGGCTACTAGTAGTCGTCCTGACCCACATTAACCGCTATCACAGCAGCATGTGCGCGGCACACCTGGCGCGCAGATCGGCGACCAGTTAGGTGCGGCGCAGTGATTGCCCAGACGCGCTGAGAGCTTGTAGAGGCGATTCGAAAGATACAGAGGTACGCTCGCCGCTCAATTCCCTGATTGACTACTTGCGTAAGGGATCTACAGTCTAGCCTGATCCCTGCGAGCCGTGTGGAAAACGTAGGCGGTGCCTTCGTTGCCGCGTCCCTTCTACTCACATCTTGCCCCCTTTCGGATGACCACAA
>JBFFDV010000310.1:0-3036 GCA_041559215.1 Anaerolineae bacterium
AGAGAGTCTTCCCGATGAGGCGTGGACGGTGATGACATGCGGCTTCGGGGGCAGGGCTGATGAGGGTGGAACAGCGCAAGAGTTGGCTGCACTGGGGGCCGTCGAAGAGAAGTATGACGATACGAGTCAGATAGTTGCGGCCGTGCGGGCGCTAGAGGACTCTGAGGGGGTGAAGGTACAGGCGATCATCCCCGGTGAGACCGGAGCTCTGGCGGTCGCCACATCTATAGCCGCCGCTCTCGAACTTGGCGTGGCTGTCATAGACGGCGACTACGCCGGAGGCCGTGCGGTGCCTGAGGTGGACCAGGGGATACCGGAGTTCAGGGGGGTACCGTTCTGCCCTATGGCGTTGGTTACTCGGTGGGGTGATGTCATCATCGTCAAAGAGACAATCAGCCTGGCCATGGCGGATCGAATTGGCCGGATGGCGACCCTCGCCTCGTACGGGCCCGTGGGGGCGGCATGGGACCTCTTTCAGATGAGGCAAGCCAGGACCTTGTTCGTTGAGGGAACGCTGAGCAAAGCTCTGGCGGTGGGTCGAGTGATTCGACAGGCGAGGGAGAAAGGTGATGACCCAGTGGCTGCAGCCGTGAAGGCGGTTGATGGATGGCTGCTTTTTGAAGGTGAGATCACCGAATCGGAGGTGGCGGATGAGGAGGCATTGGCCTTTGGACTAGGAAGCCATACCTTGAAAGGCTTGGGAAGCCACGCTGCCCACAACTTCAAGATCTGGTACAAGAACGAGTACCACGTGAGTTGGTGGGATGGCAAGCCATTCGCCACTAGCCCTGACTCAATGGTTATGGTAGACTTGAAGACAGCCGAGCCGGCGCTGAGCTTTGATTTCTCGGTAGGGGATCAGGTAGCGGTCGTAGGAAGCAAAGCCTGGGATGGTTTTCGCACGAAAGAAGGGCTCAAGGTATTCGGCCCCCGGCATTTCGGCTTTGATCTCGACTACGTTCCCATCGAGGAAAGGCTGGAGGCGTTCCGCCTTTGAAGGGCCCGGCGAACGTTGCCTTCTCGCGGCTACGCCAGTTTGCAGTGAGCCGCGGCTAGCGGAGTAGGAATCCGTAGCACAGACGGGGGTGATCTTGGGGCACTATCACTGCCCCAGGGGCCCGATAAGTATGAGATCACTCCGTCGTTCTCTCAAGTATTCAATAGAATCAAATACAATTCAAGGAGGGTGAAATGGGCAATACGGTACTGCGAACTCGGCAAGACTGCGAGGACCTTGTCCGAGGGTGTCTATTGATGGGAACTGGTGGCGGCGGTAGCCCCGAATGGGGAATGAGAATGCTCACAGCCGCCCTGGACGAAGGCATAACGCTTGAGTGGGTGGATGTCGACGACATCCCTGACGATGCCTGGACGGTGACACCCTACGGAATGGGGTCCATCGCTCCGGCCTCCCAGGAGACGCTGGATCAGATCCAGCGACTGGGTTTGGAGGACCGGTTTGGCGATGCCGCCATGGCCGAAGCCATCAAGGAATTGGGTGACTATCTCGGCGAACCTATCGGCTGCCTGGTGCCGGCCGAGCTCGGAGCAGGGAACACGCCAGCACCACTCGTTACCGGCGCACGTCTCGGTATCCCTGTGGTAGACGGCGATTACGCTGGCCGCGCGATCCCCGAAGAAATGCAGGGCACACCGTATCTGCACGGCAAGGACAGTTGGCCCTTGACTAGTGTTGACAGATGGGGCAACACCGCCATTATCAAGCGCACTGCGAGTCCGCATATGCTGGAGCGAATCGGTAAGATGCTGGCAGTTGCGGCCTTCGGCTTCACCATGATGGCAGCTACTCCTTTGCGCGGCAATGAGATGAAGGAGATACTTGTCCGAGGCACACTAAGCAAATGCCTTGCCATAGGGCGAGCTATTCGGCAGGCGCGGGAAAAGGGGGAGGACCCCATCCACGCGCTGTTGGAGGTGACTGGAGGCTGGCGCCTCTTTGACGGAGTTGTCGCTGGCAAGGAGTGGGAAGACCGAGAAGGGTATATGTTTGGCACCAACCACCTCAAGGGCACTGGCGACTACAAGGGGCACACGCTGGACGTGTGGTTCAAGAACGAGAACCATGTCTCATGGCTGGATGGAAAACCGTGGGTCTGCAGCCCCGATCTAGTCACACTGGTCCGCAGAGACACTGGTGAGGGGATCACCAATACGGACATCAAGGAGGGTGATGAGGTTATAGCCGTGGGTATCAAAGGGCTGGAAGCCTTCCGTACCGAGTTTGGGCTGAACGAAGCAGCCGGTCCACGTTACTACGGTTTCGATATCGACTACGTTCCTATCGAAGAGTTGATGGAAGAGCGGCAATAGGACTGCAGACTAGCCCAGACCTGGAACCTGGTGTCTAGACTCACAGCATCGCACAATCCCCTTCTGCCCACGAGTTGGTTAGAGAGATTCGTCCTGCCGAGACACGACGACACAGAACTGAAAGGACACAGAGGAATGAAGATTCGAGTGATAGTACCGGCTATTACCAAAGAGTTCGAGGCCATGGGTCTTGAGCAGTACTCAGCCGGTGCCCACCCGGATACGGAGATAAGTGTGAGGATTCTGGACAAGGGACCGGCCTGCATCGAATCAAGGTACGACGAGGCTGTAGCTGTGCCTGACGTTGTCAGGAAGATAGTGGAGGCAGAGGGAGACGGTGTGGATGCGGCAATCGTCGACTGCATGGCCGACCCCGGGGTTGAGGCTGCCCGCGAGATGGTCTCTATCCCCGTGGTAGGCCCAGCGGAGGCATCCTACCACGTAGCCGCAATGCTCGGACACAGATTCTCGGTGGTCACCATTCTCGAGAGCCTGGCCCCCGTTATTGACGATATTATCAGAAAGGCTGGTCTGATCACACGACTCGCATCCGTGAGGGCGGTGAACATTCCGGTTCTGGAGCTAGATGATCAAGCAAGGCTCCTCGGAGCTCTGGTGGAGCAGTCGGCCAAGGCGGTCAGAGAGGACGGGGCGCACGCGATAGTGTTCGGTTGCACCGGCTTTACGGGGCTGTCTGGGAAAGTC
>JBFFDV010000311.1:0-3020 GCA_041559215.1 Anaerolineae bacterium
AGGAGGTGGCGGATTACCTGGAAGGACGGATAGACCTTATCCTTGATGGAGGTCGTTGTCCTGGCGGCATCCCCTCCACGGTGATAGACCTGACCCAGACCCCTCCGGTAATCGTGCGCTCCGGCGCCATCTCGCGCGAGGAACTGCAAGAGGAACTCACTCATCTATGCTGGCTGAGCTGACCGGTGAAGCGTGCCTCTAGGAGGCACCCAGATCTCTCTCCAGGGCACGTTGCTGGATCATTAACTCGGCTAGATCAATGCCTCGGTCAGCCATGACCTCGACCTCGGCTGGTCTGATCTGCTGAGTTGTCCATACTCTCTCCTCAGGCAAGACCTCAGCGGCTTGCTGGAAAGTGGCCTCGTCTAATTGGCCGGTGGGCGTCACCCTCAGCGCTATCTGCGCCAGCTTGATCTCATCCTCAGTCACCCTCAGGATCGGACGCAGCGCGCTGCCGTCAGCAGCCCAAAGACGATCCTTCAGCTTGCTATAGACGGCAGAGATACGTTGCGACCCCCACCCTTGTTGGTAGGTGATCCAGGGAGCCGCAGGGGAGGGCTTGTCCAGAGTTCCCACATCTACCAGGGTATATTCTCCGGGCTTCGTGACGTGTCCAGGCGCATCATACGAGTCGCCAGCGATTGAAGCGTCAAGCTCCTTGCGATTTCGAAAGCTGGCGTGTTTCCCTTTGGACCACCACACATCAGGGCCGCCTCCCCGTCCTCGGGGATACTGCACGTAGCGGCTTCCGTCCAGGCTCAACAGCCCCATGAGTTTGACTCCTTCGTGGGCTGCATAGTAGGCCTGACGTAAGATATATTCGTCAGGATCGTCGCTGCCCTCGGCGCCAGCGACCAGCAGCGCGGCACGCTCGGTGTCCCACTGATGAGCCCCCCGACCTCCTGCCACACCGCCATCCCAATCCCAGATGGTGAGGTAGTTGATCTCGTAGATGTGCTCGCCGCCGCTCGTTCCCAACTCCAGCACGGAGAAGTAAACGTGGGGTCTCCAGGGAGGATGAGCCAACTCCAGCCTCGGTTCCTTCTGAGGCTCAAGCTGAGCGAGGTAGTTGCGCTCAGTCCGGGCGGCATGATAAGTGGGAGCAAACTTATGTGCAAGATCAGATTCAAAGGTGGCCATTGCGCTCCCTCCTTTCCATCTCCTCGCTGCTCTATGGAGTGAGCCATCGAAGCTATATGCTTCTAAGAATGCCTCGGATCATCCAGCTTGATAGTTTGCGCACTATTTCGTATGTCACTCGTCTAAGGCGTCAAGATCGACAGTGCACATATTATACCAATTCTGTGCGCCCCTCGCAGCTGCCTAAGAGGGAGTTTCTGTCCGTGAGGCCCTGGTGCTCCAAGGGGGTTGCATAGAGCGCATGCTTGATGGAGGTCCCTGTCTCGGCGGCATTCCCTCCACGGTGATAGACCTGACCCAGACCCCTCCGGTAATCGTGCGCCCTGGCGCCATCCCGCGCGGGGAATTAGGAAGTTGCCTGTCTAGCGCTGGGCAGATTGATCAATCCCGTAGTCGCTCACAAGCTTTTTGACCATGTCTTCCCCAGGCTCCGGTGTCGTCCTTGTCAGGTCGGACATCAGCCTCTTGACATCCTCCGTCGTCTCAATCTGCTGTGTTGTCCTCACTACATACGAAGGCGAAGGCACACGACCAGCGAGTTCTGGGAATGTAACCTGATCGGGCGGAGCAGGCAGCGGTGCATCCAACATGGAGTCGAGATACTCGACTTGGTACTGGGTCATGTGGTCGATTTCCGGTCGCCTACGTTTGCCATCCGGGTTCCAGAGATGCTCTTTTAGCTTATCACGAATCGAAGAGACATCTGGCGCCCAATCTTCCTCGTATCCCATCCAAGGAGCCGCCTGTGAGGGTTGTTCCCATGTCCCCGCATCTACAAGGCTATGAGGCTTGGAGGTCTCGCCGGGGTCAAACAAGTCACCTGCATTTGAAGTCTTGAGCAGCATCAAACTCGGGAAGCTGGCATGTTTGCCTTTCGACCAAAGTACTTTGGGACCGGCATCCAGCGGTGGATCATACTCAACATAGCAGCTGTTATCCAAGTTCAGCGTATTTCCAAGTAGCCTGTTTTCAAGCCTCTCCTCCAACCTCTTCTGTAGCCCCCCCGGCAACCTCTTCACCAGCCTCACCAAAAACCTCTCCAGCGGTTTTTCCAAAACCGCCAACGCTGTGACCCCTTCATGGGCCGCAAAGTAGGTTTGGCGTAAGCTATATTCCTCAGGATTGTCGCTGCCTTCCGGGCCCGCAACCAAAACCGCCGTACGCTCGGTGTCCCATTGATGGGCGCCAACCCAACTCCTAACCAGGAAAGGCGTACCGCTATCCCACTCCCAGATCGTGAGGTAGTTAATCTCATAGACACGCTCGTCGTCATGGGTCCCTAGAGAACATGCGGAGAAGTACACATGTGGCTTCCAGGGTGGGTGGCCCAATAAGAGCGTGGGCCTGTCTTTTTCTGGGTCTAGCTCAGCCAGGCAGTTCCCTTCACCTCTGCTCCAGTGATAAGTGGGGGCAAACTTACTCGCAAGATCGGATTCAAAGCTTGTCATTCCACCCTCTCCTTTCTATCTGCTCACACCTGCTTTGACTGAGCCGGTTTGGGTCGATTTCCCGACACGACTGAGCATACCTTATAGCTGCATGGTCGCCCGACTTACCGAACGCGGCGGAGCAAATTGCCCAAAATGTAGAGAAGTCCGCAGCCCCGTGTCTCCGGAGCAGACGCTATAAGTTCGCGCAAGTTGGGACGATTGCCGATCCTTTGCGTGTGCGGTCGATCGGGTGCGTCTTGTTGGGGTGATCCCGTGGCTCGGAGCAACTCCCTAGCCTGTGCAGGGCTGAGAGGTACCCTGCCGTCGGCGTGCAAGACGCCCTGGACGCAGCCCAGGGCACCGACCACGATGGGCGAAGCGCTGGAGGTCCCGCCGAACAGGTCCGTGTACCATTGGTCCCTGTTAGGTCCACCTTGAAGGTCGCCATAG
>JBFFDV010000312.1:0-2997 GCA_041559215.1 Anaerolineae bacterium
ACGAGGGGACACCCCTCGCGCTCCCCGGGCTTTTGCTGCGCAACGCCAGCCGGGGCTTGCGCAGCAACTAGGCGCAAGCCCCAAGATGCGGGGGTATGAAGGATACGAGGGGCCTGTCCTGAGCGAAGTCGAAGGAACACCCCTCGCGCTCCCCGGGCTTTTGCTGCGCAAGCCCTAGCCGTCGAATCCAAGGGCCTCGTTTCTAGGGATCTTGCCCTTCAACCCTACCTAGTATGGTAAAACGAAGATATGGAAATCAAGTCTTTTACTTCTTGCTTGACTGATTTGACGAATAATAGTATCATGCTGTCCAAGTTCGACGGTCTGGTACCATTTTCTCATTGAAGCTCCACAGATTGCGTATTATACTAGCAAGAGGCATCTTGTGCCTTAATGCTAATCTTGACTGGTCGTGTCATTGAGAGCAACCAAAATGGCGTTTAGAATCCGCTTTGCTATCCCCTTGCTGATAATCCCTATCCTGTTGTGGCTGGGCTTCTCTCCTCTGTCGGGTAGCGAGGATGAATGGCCCTCCCCTGCTGTCGGATTCGTGAGCTCCGATGGAGCAACAGCGACAGCCGAATTCCCAGACCAGGCTCGGGACGAACCTCAGACAACATACGAAACGGGAGATGGGATCCCTAGTGAACCTCCTGAGCATCAACTGGTTCGTCTGACCAATCAGGAACGGCTTAACAATGGCAGGCCTCCCCTCAAGGCCGCTTCGGAACTGATGAACTCCGCCGACTACCACAGCCAATGGATGGCTGAGCATGATTGCTTCGATCATGATTGCCCCGGGGAGCAAACTTGGGTACAGCGCATAGAAAATGCGGGCTATCTGAACTGGACAGCCCTTGGAGAGAACATAGCAGCAGGCTATACTACAACTGGCGGTGCGATAAACTCTTGGATGAACAGCACCGGACACCGGGACAACATGTTGAATTCCGAGTCTCGCGAAGCGGGCGGAGGCTATGTCTATAGCGGCAGCGCCCGCTATCACCATTACTGGACGCTGGATCTGGGGGCGCGAAACAATGTATATCCTGTCATCATAAGCAATGAAGCCTGGTCAACAAACAGTCTCCAGGTCAGCCTCTATGTCTACGGCAGCGGGTGGGCTAGTCAGATGCGCTTCAGCAACGACGGCATTAACTGGTCAGGCTGGGAGTCCTTCTCAGAGCACAAGTCCTGGACCCTGTCTTGCAGTATAGACCCACTGGCAACTGTCTATGCCCAAATCAGAAAAGTCTCCACGACCCTGGAAAGTAGCGACGGGATTTACGTTGACGTGCCCCTGAGCCTGCAGCCCAATCCCACCATGATCTTCCTATTCGAACAGGGATCTATATCGACCGTCCCTGCCAATCATCAGATGACCATCACCTGCTGCGAGAGCTGGAGCGCCAGCGCCGAGCCGGGCTGGATCAAGTTAGGCGATTATTCTGGGTCTGGCTCAGCTACGACAACAGTCCACTTGGAAGGCTTTCCAAAGGATGCGGGAACACATACCGGGACGGTAACCGTTACCACGGCCTCGCACGAGCAGTCCACTGTACAGGTCACTCTGATAGTAACCCCCGCCTTACAGCGCAGTTATATACCGCTGGCTGTTAAAGAGCATTAAGACACAAAGACAATGGGGCTGACCGGGTCAGCCCCATTGTCAGTTACCCACACTTGTGCAACCTACTATAGGCTCTTTAACTTCTCGTTCAACTTGGGTACGACGTCGTAAAGATCCCCCACGATGCCATAATCTGTTATGTTGAACATGAGAGCTTTGTCATCCTTGTTTATGGTCACAATGATCTTCGAGTCCAGGACTCCGACAGTGTGCTGAATCTGTCCCGAGATGCCGATGGAGATGTACAGCCTGGGCTTGCATTTCTTGCCCGAGAGCCCGACCATTCTCTCCTCCGAGAACCACTCCCAGTCGCTAGCCGGGGTCTTGGTACATCCTATCTCCGCATCGAGGAGATCCGCCAACTCCTCTATCATCGCCAGGTCCTCTCTGTTCTGCACGCCACGGCCCACGCAGATCAACATCTCGGCCTCTTCCAGATTGACCTCCTCGCCCGCCTTCTTCCTTCTCTCCACAAGCTTGACCTTAGGATCCTCCAAGTCAAGGTCCACATTGACGACCTCGCCTTCCTTTGCTTCCTGAGGCCCTGCCTCGAAAGTCTTAGGCATGACAGAGATTACTTTCTTGGGCGTAGTCACCACCTGTGAGGATACAGTATTGCCCCCGTAGGCGTATCTGTCGGCGACCAAGTTCCCATCGCTCACCCGCACATTGTTAGCGTCGGTGACGGCGCCAGCCCGCAACTTCTGTGCAACGCGACCTGCCAACTCCTTGCCCCGCTTGGTAGATCCCAACAGCACGAACTCGACATCACCGCTTTCGACGATCTGTCCCAACGCCTCGGCGTAGTTACCGACATAGAAGTCCTTAAGGGCGGGATGCTCGGATACATATACCCTGTCCGCTCCGTAGGAGAAATAATCATCTGCCTTCCCCGCTGCGCCTTCACCCAGCAGCGCCGCGCTGACCGTCGCACTCAGTTCCTGAGCAAACTCTCTACTCTTGGAAACCAGTTCGAAGGCGATTTCGTCCTTTTCGCTGAAGACTAGTATCTCTGACATCTTTACCTCCCTAGTACTCCTTCCCTCATGAGAGCATCCACAAGGGCATCGATCTGCTCGTCCAAATCACCCTCGAGGATTATATTCTTCCTATCTTGTTCCGGCGCCAGGTTGCTCAATACGTCAACGCTCACCGCGTTCTCACCAACCTCATCCGCGGAGAGTCCCAGATCAGTAGGTCCCCACTCGTGCCTGGGCTTGGCGCCTGCCTTACGGATAGCCATAAACTTGGGCAATCGTGGCTCGTTTATCTCCTGTGCTACAGTGACCACCGCCGGCAAATCAGCTTCCACAACCTCGAAACTCTCCTCCATGTTTCTCACGGCTCTCACCTTGCCGTCTTCGACG
>JBFFDV010000313.1:0-2989 GCA_041559215.1 Anaerolineae bacterium
CCATCTATGTCAATCCATCTGCCAAGAGAACGTCATCCTTGGGTAACTTTGGAGAAAATGGGCGGTCAAGAGAACTGCGGACTCTGAAGAGGTGACTGACGGAGAAGTGCTACGGATTGTAGCGAGAAGCGCTGCGGACTTGAAAAAGCCGCACTTTGTGGTGAGCTAGTGTTGCAGTTAATGACATGCGGGCATGGTCCAGTTGTCCTGCCAGACCGGGGTGAGTGACGTTGAGGCTACAGTACACCTGGATGCGGCTGCTGCATAATCAGATGATGGATGTACAGTATCCCTATGCGATGTGGAAGGACTGCCCACACGGACTGGCTGGAGCTGTTGCTGGACACAGGGGTATCAGTTCCACATCCCTCAAGAGGTGCATGGGATGAATTCGCGCCTGAGAGTAGCCATATTTCACCGCTGCTAGCATTGCAGGCTGCGGGGTGTCTGTCGTTGCCCAAGATGGCTTAGTTCTCGCTTCAACTCGATGTCGAAGCTCCTTCTCCTGCGGTTCACGATCGGCGGAGACCTTGTGGACATGGGTGCATTCGACAGAAACATGGGAGACGGCGCGTTGAGCGTACTCGGGAAGTGCTGGCAACACTCTATTCCTCTCTGAAGGCCGCCCTCGTGCTGCGATGGGCCTGAGCTATCCGCAAGAGCAAAGGTATGTCTACATTGCTTCCACTGAGAACCACTGCCGTGTTGCGTCCAACCTCTTTCACTTTGTGGTGCAGAAGGGCTGCTATCCCCACAGCCCCTCCCCCCTCCACCACCAAACGATGCTTCTCCAAAGCGAAGGCCATGGCTTCGGCGATCTCCTTTTCGGATACCAGCACTGTTTGATCTACATACTTCTGGATCAAGTTGAAGGTATAGACGTTGGGGCCAAGCCCACCCGCAAGTGCGTCAGCTATGGTCGGTTCCTCCACAATATCCACGACCTTGCCAGCGCGAAGGCTCTCCACCATGGCCGGACCGCGCTCCATGGAGACGCCGATGGTGCGGATGTTGGCCGACGCGGATTTGAGGGCCAATGCGATTCCGGCTAACAACCCTCCGCCTGAGAGAGGGACGACAACCGTGTCAATCTCGGGAAGATCTTCCAGTAGCTCGAGGCCAATGGTGCCCTGGCCTGCGATGACGAAGGGATCATCAAAGGGATGAACCATCACCAAGCCTTGTTTCTCGCGCAAGTGGTCAGCGTAATCACTAGCTTCGTCGTAGGTCCTTCCACACACAATCGCTTCTGCGCCTAGCTCTTGAATCGCTTCCCTCTTAATCAGTGGAACTGCTTCTGAGAGACAAACCACTGCGCGAACCCCTAGCTGACGGGCAACATAGGAGAGCGCTCTACCATGATTACCGCTGGAAACCGTGATTGCTCCGCGCTGACGCACTTCCTGCGGAACATTCAGAAGCTTATTGGTGGCACCCCTAACCTTGAACGAGCCCGTCACCTGCAGATTCTCGAGCTTCAGATAGATTGAACCCCCGACGTGCTCTGTCAGCCAGAGAGAATGGATTAGGGGAGTCCTCTTCGCAACGGACGAGATCATGTGCCTAGCCAGATAGATATCGCGCAGTGTCACCTCACTGGTGGACATCAACCACTCCCTCTGGTGCCCTCTCGCAATAGCTAGCTCTGCAACCTCACTATCAGTTCGTGAATCCTGTCCAGTCCCTGTTCGAGGTAGTCATGAGGCAGGCCGAAACTGATCCGCAGGTAATGGTCCATGCCGAAGTGGTCGCCTGGCACGATAAAGACGCTCTTCTCGTGGAGCAACCGCTCCACGAACTCTGTGGAGTTGATATCAATGTGGTAGCGGACGTAGGCTATGGCCGCCGCCTGCGGCGGGACCAGGCTGAAGACCCCCTCGTGGCTTTCCAGCCAGGCGTCGAGGATGGGATAGCCCCGTCGGATGTAATCACGGGTTCGCCGAAGGAGACGGGGCCGCACCTGAGGCGACAGAGCGATGGCTGCCAGCTTGTTGGAGAGCATGGGGGCGCTGATGGTGACGTACTCGTGGCGGGCCCAGATGTCGTCCACGGTGTCCGCCGGACCCACGACCCAGCCAATGCGCAGCCCTGGCAGCCCATACGCCTTGCTCAGGCTGTTCGTGGCCAGCACCTTGTCGTACCGCCCCCAAAAGGACGGCGTCTGAGTGTCGGTGAGACGCTCGGCGCCGCTATAAACCTCATCCGCCAACACCCACGCACCCACTCGCTCCGCGGCGCTCACCACTGCCTCCATCTCTTTCTGAGTCATGATGTGGCCCGTGGGGTTGTCCGGGTTGCAGACGGCGATGAGTTTGGTCTTCTCAGAGACGACGTCGTTCAGTTCGTCGAGATCTGGTGCCCAGCCCAGGTCCTCCCGTAGGTGAAAGGTCCGGACCCCGATACCGAGATTCTGCGCGGCGCCCCAGATTTGCATGTAATTGGGCAGCATTACTGCGATCTCTTGCCCTGGCGCCACCAAGGTCTGGAGGGCGATGAAGTTAGCCTCGATGCAGCCCACTGTCACCAACACATTGCTGGGGGTTGCTCCACGGTAGAGAGCGGCGATGTTTTCTCGCAGTTCGAGAATCCCGTTGGCCTGAGGGTAGTGTTGAGGGGCGTCAAGGAGCTCATCGAGGACGGCCGGGTCGTCCACAAACTCGCGGACACTGACGGGGTGAACGCCGCTCTCTGAGAGGTTGTAGTCCACGACGTTCTCCCACTTGGACATCATCCGCTCCATAACGAAGGGCTGAAATGTGGTCATATGCTTTTCTCCCATCCTTTCCTGCTTTCACAGTATTACCTCAGCACTTTACCACAGCCTTGGTGCCCTAGTCAAGCGGCAACGGAACTGGTCGGGAACATGGTCTACCAGCGCTGGGCCTGCCACGAAGGGTGGAGGTCCATACTCTACTCTCTCGGTCGCAACAGGACGCATGACGTTTCTGGCTGTCCGAGAGTCACATTCGAAGGACAGCCCGCAGCGGCC